>VGER01000008.1 GCA_016869235.1 Alphaproteobacteria bacterium
GAGCCGTCCTCACACGGCTCTTGGGGATCGAACGCCGCGCGAATTTGCTTCATTGGCCGGGGTTAACCCCGGCCAATGAAGGCCGAAAGCTCACCCTGCGCCCAGTCGAGTTTTTGGGGAACCGTCATCTCGGCGACGGACTCTACTCAAAACTGGAGGAGTTTCAGGTGCTCAGGTCAGTGCCGAAGCAGCGGCCGAGCCGCACCGCCGTGTCAGCGCTGATGGCACGCTTGCCGGCAAGCATCTGCGCGGCACGACTGGGCGGGGCGTGCCAGATTTGACGCATTCAGCCCGAGCTCCTGCAACTCGTCCGCGATGAACGCGCCGGGACAGATCGGCTCGCGTTGGCGTTGCGCGGCGCGGATGGTCGCCGGCCATTTCGAGTTTATGCGGACCATCTCTCGCCACTCAAAGCAGACGCGCCACGATCCCGAAAATCTCCGTGATTTGACGGACTCCTGCAGCGATTTCCGCTGTCAATACTGCGCGCGAAAATTCGCGCTGCCTCTGGAGGCGCATTGTCTCACGCCCCATGTCGCTCGACATGGCGTGGCTCGCACGCACCAATCGCTTTCGTCCAGCGCGCGCAAGTCGCGCGCGCACCACAAGCCGTGGCACGAGGCAACGTAATTCCGACGTATTTGCGTTCGCTCCGACCGGGAGCCGAACACCACCGGTAGAGAGCACGCCCGTATTGTGCCCGGGCGAAACGGCGCGGGGCACAATCTCCGGGGGAAGCGGACGGTAGCTACTTGCCGGCGAGCTTCAGCCACTCGTCCTCGTCGATGGTCTTGATGCCGAGGCGTTCGGCGTCCTTGGCCTTCGATCCGGCGCCGGGGCCGAGCACGACGAGGTCGGTCTTCTTCGACACCGAGCCCGCCACCTTGGCGCCGAGCTGCTGGGCGCGGGCCTTGGCCTCCTCGCGCGTCATGCGTTCCAGGGTTCCGGTGAAGACGATGGTCTTGCCGGCGATCGCCGAGTCCATGGCCGGACGGGCGAAGTCCTCGACGGTGACGACCTCGCGCAGGTCGCGGACGACCTTCTGGTTGTGCGGCTCGTTGAAGAAGTCTATGAGCGCCTGGGCCAGCACAGGGCCGACTTGGTCGATGGAATCGAGGGCGGCGCGGGCGTCGCTGTCCTCGTCGCGCGCCGCCGCCATCGTCGCCAGAAGGTTGTCGAGCGAGCCGAAGTGCATGGCCAGGAGACGCGCCGTCGATTCGCCGACGTGGCGGATGCCGAGCGAATAGAGGAATCGGTCGAGCGAGACGGTGCGGCGGGCCTCGATGGCGCGGAACAGGTTGCGCATCTTGGTCTCGCCCCACCCCGGCCGCTCGGCAAGCGGCGGCTTCAGCCGCGAGGCGAGGCGCGGCAGGGTGAAGATGTCGGCCGGCTCCTTGATGTCGCCGTTCTCCCAGAACTGGGCGATCTGGATTTCGCCCAGGCCGTGGATGTCGAAGGCCAGGCGGCTGCAGAAGTGGAGGAGACGCTCCACCGCCTGGGCCGAGCAAATAAGGCCGCCGGTGCAGCGGCGCACCGCCTCGCCCTCCTCGCGCACCGCCGCCGAGCCGCAGATCGGGCACACCTCGGGCATCTTCCACTTGCGCGCGCCGCGCTTGCGCTTCTCCGGCACCACGCGCACGAGCTGCGGGATGACGTCGCCGGCGCGCTGGATGATGACGGTATCGCCCTCGCGCACGTCCTTCTCGGCGACGATGTCCTCGTTGTGCAGGCCGATGTTCGAGATCGTTACACCGCCCACATGCACCGGCTCGACCTGGGCCAGCGGCGTCAGCGCGCCGGTGCGGCCGACGTAGACGACGATCTTGCGCACCACCGTCTCGGCCTGCTCGGCGGCGAACTTGTGGGCGAGCGCCCAGCGCGGCGCACGCGACACCGAGCCGAGGCGGCGCTGCCAGTCGATGCGGTCTACCTTGTAGACGACGCCGTCGATGTCATAGGCCAAGCCCTTGCGCCCCTGGCCGATGTCGCGGTGCAGGGCGAGCGCCTCCTCCACCGTCTTGCAGTGCTTGGCGAGCGGGTTGGTGGGGAAGCCCCAGCGCTTGAGCTGCTCGAGGAACTCCCACTGGGTGGTCCAGGTCTCCTCGCTCACCTCGCCGTGGCCGTAGGCGAAGAAGCGCAGCTGGCGCTCCGCGGTGACCGCGGGGTCGATCTGGCGCAGCGAGCCGGCGGCGGCGTTGCGGCGGTTGGCGTAGAGCTGCTTGCCGGCCTTCTCCTGCGCGGCGTTCAGCTTCGTGAACTCGTCGCCGCCCATGTAGACCTCGCCGCGCACCTCCAGCACCGCCGGCGCGTTCTTGATGACCTTGGGCATTGCGGAGATGGTGGCGATGTTGGCGGTGACGTCCTCGCCGGTGATGCCGTCGCCGCGCGTCGCGCCCTGCACATAGCGGCCGTTCTCGTAGCGCAGCGCCGCCGACAGGCCGTCGATCTTCGGCTCCGCCACCACCGCCACCGGCTCGCCCTCGGGCAGGGCGAGGAAGCGGCGGACGCGGTCGATGAAGTCGCGCACCTCCTCCTCGCTGAAGGCGTTCTGCAAGCTGCCCATCGGGTGGCGGTGCACCACCTTCTGGAAGCCGGTGCCCGGCGGTGCGCCGACGCGCCGCGACGGCGAGTCGGCCCGCACCAGGGCGGAAAAGCGCGCCTCGATCGCCTCGTTGCGCTGGCGCAGGGCGTCGTACTGCTCGTCGGAGATGATCGGCGCGTCTTCCAGGTAGTAGCGCCGGTCGTGCTCGAGGATCTCGCGCGCGAGCGCACCCAGCTCGCGCTTGACCTGCGCCTCGGTCAGCGCCTCGACGGCAATCGTGCGCACATCGGCGCCGAGGGACGCCTTTGGCGTTTTGGCCATGGTCAGACGTTGGCGCCGAGCAGGCGGTCGGCGGCGGCGCGCGCCTCGTCGGTAACCGAGGCGCCGGCCAGCATGCGCGCCACCTCCTCGCGCCGTCCGGGCTCGTCCAGCGCCGTGACGCGCACAGTGGCGACGCCCGCCTTCTCGGACTTCTCGATGCGCCAGTGGCTGGCGGCGCGCGCGGCGACCTGCGGCGAGTGCGTAATGACCAGCACCTGGCCCTTGGCGCCGAGCCGAGCCAGCCGCTCGCCGACCGCGTCGGCGGTGGCGCCGCCGATGCCGCGGTCCACCTCGTCGAAGATCAGCACCGGCGCGTCCTTGCCCTTGGACAGCACGACGCGGATGGCCAGCAAGAACCGCCCGAGCTCGCCGCCCGAGGCGATCTTGTGCAGCGCGCCGAACGGGTGGCCGGGATTAGTGCACCCCTCGAACCAGACGCGGTCGAGCCCGCCGCGGCTGGGCTCGGGCGCGCGCTCGATCGCGGTCTGGAAGACGGCCTTGCCGAGTCGCAGGGGGCCAAGCTCGGCGTTCACCGCCTTGTCGAACTGCTTGGCGCCCTTGGTACGCGCCGCCGATAGGGCCGTGGCCGCTTTCGTATATGCGGCCGCCGCCGCATCGGCGGCAGTGCGGAGGGTGGCAAGATGCTCGCCACCGCCGTCGATGGCGGCAAGCCGGGCGGCGAAGTCGGCGCGCACCTTGGCGAGGTCGTCGGCGGGCACGCGGTGCTTGCGCGCCGCGGCGCGCAGCGCGAACAGGCGCTCCTCGACGCGCTCGAGACACGCCGGATCGGCGAGCAACGCCCGCGCCGCGTCGTTGACGGCGGACTCCGCCTCGGCCGCTTCGGTGGCGGCGCGCTCCAGCGCCAGGAGCGCGGCGTCGAGCTTACCGGCGGCGTCCCCGGCGACCCGGCGCAAGGTGCGCTCGGCCGCGGCAAGCCGCGCCGTCGGCGCATCGCTGCCGGACACCTGGTCAAGGGCACCCTGCAGCGCCGAGCCGAGCTTCTCGGCGGCGCGCAGCACTGTGCGCTCGTCGGACAGCGCCGCCTCCTCGCCGGGCTCGGGCGCCAGCGCTTCCAACTCGGCGAGGCCGTGGCGCAACAGCTCCTCGTCCGCCCGTACCGCTGCTGCGGCGGCCTCGGCGCTCGCAAGCTCGGCTCGTGCCACTTGCGCGATCTGCCACGTTTCGGCGACCGCAGCGGAGGCAGCGCCGAGGCCGGCGAAGCCATCGAGGAACTCGAGATGCGTGGCGGGGTCCAACAGCCCGCGATGATCGGCCTGGCCCTGGATCTCGACCAAGAGGTCGCCGAGCTCGCGCAGGAAGCCGGCGCTCACCGCCTGCTCGTTGACCAGCGCGCGGCTGCGGCCGTCGCGGCCGACGATGCGGCGCAGAACGACGCTGCCGTCGGCGTCGATGCCCTGCCCGCCCAGCAGCGCGCGCACCGGGTGGCGCTTGGGCACGTCGAACTCGGCGGTGATCTCCGCGCGCTCGGCGCCGGGCCGCACGAGCGTCGCTTCGGCGCGCTCGCCGAGACAGAGTCCGAGCGCATCGAGCAGGATCGACTTGCCGGCGCCGGTCTCGCCGGTCAGCGCGCACAAGCCGGTGCGCAGCTCGAGGTCCAGTCGATCGATGAGCAGCAGGTCGCGGACGCTGAGGGAGATCAGCATCGTCGGATGAAGCTAGCCGCGCGTCATCGCCGACACCATGCGGCGCCACCACGAACGCACTTCCTCGATCGGAGTCTCCTCCAGCGGCTTGGCGACGCCAGCCTGCGCGAGAAGGCGATAGGAGTCCATGTACCAGTCGCTACCCGGGAAGTTATAGCCGAGCACGGCCGCCACACGCTGCGCCTCGGGCACCACGCCAAGGGCGAGGTAAGACTCGGTCAGGCGGTGCAGGGCCTCGGGAACGTGCGAAGTGGTCTGGTAGTCGGCGATCACCTGGCGGAAGCGGTTGATGGCCGCCGCATAGTCGCCGCGCTGCAGGTAGAAACGGCCGATCGCCATTTCCTTGCCGGCCAGGTGCTCGCGGACGAGGTCGATCTTGAGCTCGGCGTCGCGCGCGTACTCGGTGTTGGGATAGCGGGCGGCGACCAGCTGCAAAGCCGCCATCGCCGCCTGGGTCGAGGCTTGGTCGCGGCGCACGTCGACAATTTGCTCGTAGTGGCTGATGGCGATCAGGTAGTTGGCGTACCCCGCGCCGTCGCTGCCGGGATGCAGCTGCAGGTAGCGCTGGGCGGCGAGGATCGCCAGGTCGAAGGATCCGGCGCGGTAGTGGGCATAGGCACCCTGCAGCTCGGCGCGCGTCGCCCACTGCGAGTAGGGATGCTGGCGCTCGACCTCGTCGAAGCCTGCCGCGGCGTCCGCCCAGCGGCCGGCTTGGAGGTGATCCATCGCCTCGTTGTAGAGCTCCTCGACCGGGCGTTCGACGTACTCAGGCTCGCGCGTCGCGCAGGCCGCCAGCGCACACAGGCCAAGCACCAAAAGGGCGCGCCGGAAAGCGGAACTCATGGGGTGGATCATAAGCAAAGAGCGGTGTCCGAGGGACACCGCTCTATAGCATGCCCGAAGGCCGAAGTACGCGCGCCGCTAGGCGCTGACGGCCACCACCGGGGCAAGGGGCGTGGTCTCGCGCAGGATGTCGGAGACCACCGCCTCGTAGCGCCAGGCCGACTTGTCGGCGAAGAGGGCGCGCAGCAGGCGGTGCGTCACGGCATGGCCGGAGCGCAGGCCGACGACGTGGGCGACCATCGGCGTGCCGGCGAGGTAGAGGTCGCCGATGCAGTCGAGGATCTTGTGCCGCACGAACTCGTCGTCGTAGCGCAGGCCGCCCTGGTTGAGGATCTTGTCGCCGTCAACGACGACGGCGTTGTCGAGCGAGCCGCCGCGGGCGAAGCCATTGGCGCGCATGGCATCCACTTCGTGGGCGAAGCCGAAGGTGCGGGCGCGGCTGATCTCTGCCCTGAAGGAGCGCTCGCCGCCGCGGAAGGAGCGGCGCTGGTGCACGCCGTGGGTGCTGGCCGGCAAGTGGTCGAAATCGATCTCGAAGTCAATGCGGAACTCGTGCGCGGGGCGCAGGGCCGCCATGCGGTCACCGTCCACGACCTCGACGGGATGCAGCACGCGCAGCACGCGCCGCGGCGATTCCTGCGCGACGGTGCCGGCGCACTCCATGAGCAGCACGAGCGGGTGCGCGCTGCCGTCCATCGCCGGGACTTCCGGGCCGTTCACCTCGACGAAGGCGTTGTCTATGCCGCAGCCGGCGAACGCCGCCATCAGGTGCTCGATGGTCATCACCGAGGTGCCGAACTCGTTGCCGATGGTGGTGCACAGCGTTGAGGCGCACACGCGATCCCAGCGCGCCTGCACGCGCGCGATGCCGTTGGCGACGTCAGATCGGAGGAACACGATGCCGGTGTCGGCGGGCGCGGGATGCAACGTCAGGCTGACCGAGACGCCGGTATGGAGGCCGACGCCGGTGCAACTGATGCGATTCTTGAGAGTCCGTTGCAACATTGTCCCCCGCCACTCTAACGCTGCCGCCTCAGCCGCAAACCAAGGCAAAAGTGAGGTAGCTCTTCAAGTGATCTCTTAGCTGGAGGCCCCAAGCCTCTCAATTCACGGTTTCCTACGAATTGTTATGACTGGCCTACGGCTTCGCCAAACGGAGGGGCGGCGGCCCCGTCCAAGGAACCGCCGCCCCCCCGTTTTGGTACATGTCAGCCGTTGGTCTGCCGGCGCAGGAAGGCCGGGATCTCCAGCAGGTCGTCCTCGCGCTGGGCGGACGCCGGACGGGCCGGCGGGTCCACCTTAAGCTGCAGCGCTGCCTCGATTTTTGGCGCCGCGGCGGAAGCGGGCTCTGCCACCACCGGTGCCGGAGCCTGGGCGGCGGGAGGCGGCGCAGCCGGTGTCGGCGCCGCAGCCGCCGGAGCGGTGACCGGAGCGTTGACCCGCGGCGGCAGCATCCGCGGTGCGGTTTGCACCGCGCGCGGGGCTTCCCGAGCCGGCTGCTCGGCCGGCGCGGGAGCGGTCCGGTTGCGGGCTAGGCCCGTCATGCGCTCGAGCAGGCTGCGCTGCTCGGTGCGGCGCGAGCCGGCGCCGTTGGTGACCGCCGCCTCGGCGAACGGATCCGGCGAGCGCCGGGCGGTCGCCGACGGCTTGGCCTCGACGGCGGCCGGCGGAATGTAGTGGTCCGACACCGGCTGCGCCGAAGTCACGCTGCGCAGCATCGGAGCGCTGGTCGCCTGCGCCGGGCGTGCCGCGGTTGGCGTTAGACGCGGAGCCTCCGGCTGACGCGCCTCGGCCCTTGGCGCGACCTGCTGGCGCAGCTCGGCCGGGTCGGGAATCCGCGTCGCTTCGAGCTCCGCCATGATGCGCGCGGCCATGGCGACGGACTCGGGCTGGCGGCGCACCTCCGGCTCCGGCTGACGGGCCAGGCTGGAGGCCGTGGCGGCGCCGGAGTCGTAAGCGCGGGGCTGCATGCGGTCGAGCGAGTCGAACGAGCGCACCGCCGCCGGCATGCGCGTCGGAGCGACAGTGGCCGGCTCCGGCGCGAGGTCGCGCGGCGTGAGGTCCGCGTACGGGCCGCGGCTGCCGCCGACGGCCGAGACGACCTGCAGCTGCGGCTTGCGCTCGCGCGCGTCGACCGCGACGTCGATGCCGGTGGCGACGATGGAGATGCGCATGCGGCCCTCCATGCGATCGTCGAAGGTTGAGCCGAAGATGATGTTGGCGTTCTCGGCCACCTCATCCTTGATGCGCTTCACCGCCTCGTCGACCTCGAACAGGGTCATGTCGGGGCCGCCGGTGATGTTGATGAGGACGCCGCGGGCGCCGCGCATGGAGGTGTCCTCCAAGAGCGGGTTGGAGATGGCGGCCTCGGCGGCGTCGAGGGCACGCTTGTCGCCCTCGGCCTCGCCGGTGCCCATCATCGCCTTGCCCATCTCCTCCATCACCGCCTTGACGTCGGCGAAATCGAGGTTGATGAGGCCGGGCATGACCATCAGGTCGGTGACGCCGCGCACGCCGGCGTGCAGCACGTCGTCGGCCATCTTGAAGGCGTCGGCAAACGTCGTGCGCTCGTTCGCCACCCGGAACAGGTTCTGGTTCGGGATGATGAGCAGCGTGTCGACGTAGTTCTGCAGCTCGGCGATGCCGGCCTCCGCGATGTTCATGCGGTGCTGGCCTTCGAACTCGAACGGCTTGGTGATGACGCCGACCGTCAGGATGCCGGCGTCACGCGCCAACTGGGCGATCACCGGCGCTGCGCCGGTGCCGGTGCCGCCGCCCATGCCGGCGGTGACGAACGCCATGTGGCTGCCGGCGAGGTGGTCGAGGATTTCGTCCTTGGCCTCGGCGGCGGCGGCGCGCCCGACTTCGGGCTTGGAGCCCGAGCCCAGGCCCTGCGTGAGATTCACGCCGAGCTGGACCTTGCGGGTGGCCTTGGAGAAACCGAGCGCCTGGGCGTCGGTGTTGCACGCGACAAACTCGACCCCTTCGAGGTTAGCGCTGATCATGTTGTTGACTGCATTGCCGCCGGCGCCGCCGACACCGATGACGGTGATGCGCGGCTTCAGTTCGGTCGGTTTGGGCGTACCGAGGTTGATCGTCATAGCCTCCACTCCTCTAACTCTCTCTTCGCCGGACAAAGTCCGGCGAATTCGGGTTGCGTGGTCTTGCCGCCACGTTGTTCATCCCCTCCCGAAGCCTCGCCGCCGGACGCCCAATCCAGCGGCCCGTGTCTACAAGTTGGATCGCAGCCACCGCCCGACGAGGGCGAGTGCACTGCCTCCCTTTTCAGCGGGGCCGAGCGACCCCACGTCCGAGTCCGCGAGGCCGCCCGCCGCGTAAAGCAGCATCCCGGCTGCGGTAGCGAAGGCAGGTCCCGCCGTCGATTCCGCCAGACCTTCCACGCCCAGTGGTCTGCCCGGCCGGATTTGCTTGTCCAAGATGCGCGCCGCGACTTCCGCGACGCCGTCGAGCTGGCTGGCGCCGCCGGTCAGCACGACGCGGCGGCCGGCGACTTCGTCGCAGCCGGACGCGGAGAGGCGCTCGCGCACGTGCTCGAAAAGCTCCTCGATGCGCGGGCGCACGATGCGCACCAGCTCGGTGCGTGGCACCGGATTGCCGCCGAGGCGCGGCGCCTCGCCAATGAGCGGCACGTCGATGAGCTCGCGCTCGTCGCCCGGATTCTCGACAGCGCTGCCGTAGAGAGTCTTCAAGCGCTCGGCGTGCTGCATGCTGGTGCCGAGGCCGCGCGCGATGTCGTTGGTGACGTGCTGTCCGCCGAGGCCGACCGAGTCGATGAGCACCGGTCCGCCCTCAGAGAACACGGCAATGGTGGTGAGTCCGCCGCCCATGTCGATGACCGTGGCGCCGAGGTCGCGCTCGTCGTCCACCAAGGTGGAAAGTCCCGCGGCGTAGGCGGACGAGACCGGTCCCTGCACTTCCAGGTGACCGCGACCGACACAGATCGCCAGATTGCGCGCCTGGCTGGCGTCGGCGGTGACGACATGCAGGTGGACGCCGAGGCGGGCGCCGAACATGCCGCGCGGCTCGCGGATGCCGGTGGCGCCGTCGATGGAGTACTGCAACGGAATGGCGTGGATGACTTCGCGGCCAGCGACGTCGGCGCGGATCATCGCCTGCTCGATGGCGCGATGGACGTCGGCATCGGTGACCTTGGTGCCCGTCACCGCCACCTCGACGCCGATGGTCTGGGAATGCTGATGCCCGGCGGAGAGATTGACGAACGCCGAGACTAGGCTGTCGCCCGCCATCTTCTCGGCAGCGTGCACGGCGGCGCGGATCGAATCTTCGGTCGCGTCCATGTCCACCACCGCGCCGGCCTTGATGCCGCGCGACAGGTGATGGCCGATGCCGGAGACCTTTACGCTGCCGCCAAGGGACGTCCCCGGGCCGACCTTGGCGATCAGGCAGCACACCTTGGTCGTGCCGACGTCGAGGGCGGCAACGGTGCCGTTGGGCGCGGTGGAGCGCGGGCGTTGGGCGCGCGTGAACATCAGCATGTCAGGCGGGCCTCGCTGGTGCTTTCGGCTTCACGCCGGGCGGCTTGGGCGGCGACGGGGCCTCGAGGCGCAGCACGAGGCGGTCGCCGAGTCGCAGGTCGACGATCTGCACGGCGCGGTCGAGGATGCGGTAGCTCGCGTCCAGCTCGGCGAGGCGCGACCACGCGGCGGCGGCGCCTTCCTCCGGCAGCTTGGCGACGACGCCGTTGTCGAAATGGATGTCCCAGCGCCGCGCGCCGACGCGCACGGCGGCGCGCACGCGCGCATGGAGCGCCGGCACCAGGGCCAGCATGTCGATTACCGCGCCGGCGTGTGGCGCGGCATCGGCCCCGACCACCATGGGCAGCGACGAAAATTGGCCGGGGCCGCGATCGGTGATCACGTCGCCTTCGCGGTCGATGAGCGCCAGGCGTCCACCGTTCTGCCACAAGGCGAAGGGAATGCGCTCAGTGACCTCGACGTGGATGCGATCGGGCAGGCGCCGCGACACCATGGCGGAACGGATCCAGCCGATCTGCTCGATGCGCGCGCGGGCGGCGTCGGCGTCGAACTCCAGCAGGAGATCGCCGCGGTTCACGGCGAGCGCCTTCAGGATCTCGGGTCCGGCTGTTTCGGTGCGGCCCTCGACGGTGACTTCGTTCACGACCAGACCCGACAGCACCTGCGCGCCGACCACGGCGGCGCGGCTCTTGGCGGCCAGGAAGGCCTGGGCGTCGGCGACCTTGCCGGCGTGCCACGCCCACACCCCGCCGCCGCCGATCGCAAGCGCCGCGGCGCTCGCGAGCACAAGGCGCTTGTGGCGGCCGACAGCACGCAGCCAACGCGGCGCAGTGAAGTGCGGCGTCCGCTTCGCCGCCTTGGCGAGTCGGCCGAGGGCCATGTCGCGGGTCTTCAGCGACGGCATCCGGCGTCCTCAACAATCCACTCGACGAGAGCGCCGAAGTTCATGCCCTTGTGCGCGGCGATCTCGGGCACCAGCGAAGTCGGCGTCATGCCCGGCTGCGTGTTGATCTCGAGCACGTACAGGCCCTCCACCTCGCCTTCCTGCTCGTCGTAGCGCAGATCGACGCGCGTGACGCCGCGGCACCGCAGGCGGCGATGCGCCTCCTCCGAGATGCGCAGGCAGGCGTCGCGAGCAGCTGGCGAGAGCTTCGCCGGCATCTCGTGCACCGAGCCGCCGGGGCGGTATTTCGCGTTGTAGTCGTAGAAACCGTGGCCGGTGACCTTGATCTCCGCCACGCCGAGAGCCTCGCCGTTCATCACGGCAACCGCCAGCTCGCGGCCGGGCACGTAGCGTTCTACCAGCACCTGGTTGTCGCGGTACTCCCAGTTGCCGTCGGCGAACGGATTGTCGTCGCCGTCCATCACGATGACCACGCCGACGCTCGATCCCTCGTTGGTCGGCTTCACCACATAGGGGGCGTCCATCACCGCTCCGGCGATGACCTCGTCGCGGTGGGCGATGCGGCCTTCCGGCGTGCGGATGCCGACATCGCGGAACAACGCGCTCGCCGACGGCTTGTCCATGGCGAGCGCCGAGGCGAGCACGCCGGAGTGGGTGTACGGCAGGCCCATCATCTCCAGCACGCCTTGGATGCAGCCGTCCTCGCCGAAGCGGCCGTGCAAAGCGTTGAAAACGACTTCGGGCTGCAGGTCGGCCAGGGCCACGCCGACGTGCGGGCCGACGTCCACGGGCGTCACCTGGTAGCCTCGCTCGCGCAGCGCCTTGGCGACGGCGTTGCCGGAAACGAGCGAGACTTCGCGCTCGGCCGACCAGCCACCCATCAGCACCGCCACGCGCTTGCCGTTGCCCGCCATCAGGAAGCGGCTCCCGCGCCAAGGGATGAACAGTCGGGACCACGGCCGGCCAAGGCGCCGATGCGCTGAATCTCCCACTCCAGGGTGATGCCGGTGGCGCCACGCACGTGCTCGACCAAATCGTTGCCGAGGCCCTCGATGTCGTCGGCGGTGGCCCCGCCCTCGTTGATGAGGAAGTTGCAGTGCTGCTCGGAGACGCGCGCGCCGCCGCGCGCGAGGCCACGGCCGCCGATGCCCTCGATGAGCTTCCAGGCGCTGTTGCCGGGCGGATTCTTGAACGTGCTGCCACCGGTGCGGGCGCGCACCGGCTGTGTCGCCTCGCGCTTCTCGCGGATCTCGCGGGTCCGCGCCGCAATGGCGGTCGGGTCGCCCTTCTCGGCGCGCAACACGCAGCCCGTGAAGATCCAGTCGGCCGGCGCGCCGCAGTGGCGATACGTCATGCGGAGGTCGGCGGCGGGCACCGAGTGCACCCTGCCCGCGCCGTCGACGGCCTCGGCGCGCAGCAGGACGTCCTTGAACTCGGTGCCGTAGGCGCCGGCATTCATGCGCAGGCCGCCGCCGATGGTGCCGGGAATGCCGCTCAGGAACTCAAGTCCACCCAGCCTCAGCTGCTGGGCGGTCAACGCGACGTTGCCGTCCAATGCGCCGGCGCCGACGTGCAGGCCGTCGTCCTTGAGCGTGACTTCGGAGATACCGCGGCCGAGGCGCACCACGACCCCGGCGATGCCGCCGTCGCGCACCAGGAGATTCGAACCGACGCCGATGGCGAGCGCCGGCACGTCCTTGGGCTTCCTGCGCAGGAAGTCGGCGAGGTCGTCGCGATCGGCGGGACGGAAAACGATCTCCGCTGGGCCGCCGACGCGGAACCACGCCAGCTCGGAGATCGCCACGCAGGCGCGGTAGCGCCCGCGCACCGGCGGCAAGCGCTCGAGCAGCGACGGCGCAGGCTGTCTCACTTCTGCGGCCATCATGCGCGCGCCTCGCGGTTGCCGCCGCCGCGCGCCTCGGCCAACTGCAGCGGTAGGAGCTGCGCCCAGTTGGTGATGCTTCCGGCGCCCAGGCAAACGACAAGGTCGCCGGGCCGTCCGACGTCGATGACGACGCCGGGGAGGTGATCGGGCGACTCCAGCGCCACGACGTGGCGGTGGCCGCGGCTGCGCAGGGCGCTGACCAACGCGTCGCGATGGATGCCGGCGATCGGTTGCTCGCCGGCCGAATAGACGTCGGCGACGACGACCGTGTCGGCGTCGTTGAAGCAGGAGCAGAACTCCTCGAACAGGTCGCGCAGCCGCGTGTAGCGGTGCGGCTGCACCACGGCGATGACGCGGCCGGCATAGGCCGTGCGCGCCGCCGCCAGCACGGCGGCGATCTCGACAGGGTGATGGCCATAGTCGTCGATGATGGTGATGCCGGCCCCCTCACCGACGCGGGTGAAGCGGCGGCGCACGCCCTTGAACTCGGCGAGGGCGCGGCGCAGCACCTTCTGGTCGATGCCCATCTCGCGCGCCACCGCGACGGCGGCGAGCGAGTTCTGCACGTTGTGCTGTCCAAGCATGAGCAGGCGCAGCTTCTCGATCGTCTCGGCCGCGCCGGTGATGCGGTCGCTGATCACTGCGTCGTACTCCGAGCCGGAGGGCGAGAGCTTGATGCTGACCGCGCGCACATCGGCCTGGGCGCTGAAGCCATACGTGACAATGCGCCGATCGGAAATGCGACCAACCAGCGCTTGGACCTCGGGATGGTCGATGCACAGGATGGCCGAGCCGTAGAACGGAATGTTCTCGACGAACGTCTGGAACGCGCGGCGCGCGTTGTCGAACGTGCCGTAGAAGTCGAGATGCTCGGGGTCGATGTTGGTGACGCAGGCGATGGTCGCCGGCAGGCGCACGAAGGTGCCGTCGCTCTCGTCGGCCTCCACCACCATCCAATCGCCGGTGCCGAGGCGCGCGTTGGTGCCCCAGGCGTTGAGGATGCCGCCGTTGATGACCGTCGGGTCGTACTGGCCCGCGTCCAGGAGCGCAGCGATCATCGACGTCGTCGTGGTCTTGCCATGGGTGCCGCCGACGGCGATGCACCACTTCAGGCGCATCAGCTCGGCGAGCATCTCGGCGCGGCGCACCACCGGAATGAAGCGCTCGCGCGCCGCGGTGACCTCGGGGTTGTCGGACTTGATCGCCGACGAGACGACGACCACCGCCGCGTCGGCGAGGTTCTGCGCCGCGTGGCCGGTGACGACCGGGATGCCGAGGTCGCGCAGGCGCTTGACGTTGGCGTTCTCGGTCTGGTCGGAGCCACGCACCTTGTAGCCGAGGTTGCGCATGACTTCGGCGATGCCGCTCATGCCGATGCCGCCGATGCCGACGAAGTGGATGGTGCCGATGTCGAGGGGCATCTGCCTCATGCGGCACCTCCCCCGTTGGCGCGGCGTCCGGACTCGGGCTGCACGAGCTGCACCGGTGCGGTGCGGGCGATGACCTCCTCGACGAGGGTCGCGAGCGCGCGCGCCGCGTCGGGGCGCCCAAGGGTGCGCGCCGCGGCGGCGGCGGCGGCCAGATCGGCGGGCGCCTCCATCAGACGAGCGATCTGAGCGCGCAGGATCTCCGGCGTCAGGGCGCGCTGGCGGAAGGTCCAGCCGGCGCCGCTGTCGGTCAGCGCGCGGGCATTGGCCGATTGGTGGTCGTCGGCGGCGAACGGGAACGGCACCAGGATGGCGGGCCGTCCGGCGACGGCGATCTCGCCGACGGTCGAGGCGCCGGCGCGGCACACCATCAGGTGCGCGGCGGCCATGCGCCTGGGAACATCGATGAAGAAGACGGCGAGCTCGGCGGCGATGCCGGCCGTCTTGTAACGATTCTCGGCCAGGCCGAGGTCCTCCGGGCGGCACTGCTGCACGACGCGGACGCGCGCGCGCTGCGCGGCGGGCAGGCCGGCGAGGGCCTCTGGAATCAATGTCGCAAACACAGAGGCGCCTTGGCTGCCGCCGAGCACCAGCAGGTTGAAAGGTGCGTCCGCAGCCGGCGGCACGTACTCCGAGGCGCGCAGGGCGCGGATATCGAGGCGCACCGGATTGCCTACGATCTCGACCTTGGCGTGGTCGCCGGTGTGCAGGCGCTGGGTGGCGGGAAAGGTCAGCACCAGCGACGTCACGCGCGACGCCAGCAAGCGGTTGGCGCGGCCAAGCACTGCGTTCTGCTCATGCAGAACGGTCGGGATGCGCTTGGTCGTCGCCGCCAGCACGGTCGGCAGCGAGGCATAGCCGCCGAAGCCGACCACGACCGCCGGCTGCAGCCATTCGAGCATGCGCCGGGCCTGCAGGGTGCCGTTGACAGTGGCGATGATGCCGCGAGCCCGCGCGACCACGCTGCCTTGGGACGGGGTGCCGGCGGAGACCTTGTAGGTCGGCAGGCGGCCGAGCGCGCCGCCGAAACTGGCGCCGCGCACGTCGGTCACCAGCACAAGGTTGCGGCCGCGGCCGAGCAGCTCGGAGGCAAGCGCCTCAGCGGGGAAGACGTGGCCGCCGGTGCCCCCGGTCGCCAGCACGACGGGACGGCGCTTCATGCCGGCGCCCTCCCCAACAGCCAGCGGGCCTCGAGGTCGGTGACGCGGCGGCGCGTAAGCGCCAGCACGAAGCCCATGCCGAGCGCCAGCGCCAGCAGCGATGAGCCGCCATAGGAAAGGAACGGCAGGGTCATGCCCTTGGCGGGCAGCAGGCGCAGGTTGACGCCCATGTTGACCGCCGCTTGCAGTCCGAACTGCACGAGCAAGCCGGACCCGGCGAGCAGCACGAAGTAGTCCGGCTCGCGCAGCAGGCGCAGCAGGCCGCGCAACACGACGAAGGCGAAGGCGGCGGCGATGAGGATGCAGGCCACCATGCCGAACTCCTCGCCGACGACGGCGAAGATGAAGTCGGTATGGGCGTCGGGCAGCACGTTCTTCACGACGCCCTCGCCCGGGCCGCGCCCGAACGGCCCGCCGGCGGCAAAGGCGTTGAGCGCCGTCTCGACCTGGAAGTTCTCGCCCGAGCCCGGATAGAGAAAGCGATCGATGCGCTCGGTGACGTGGGGCACAAACACGTAGGCGGCCGACACCGCGCCGGCGCCGGCAACAATGGCGATCGCCACCCACACCAGCGGCAGGCCGGCGAGGAATGCCTGGCCGAACCACACCGAGGCGACGACCGCCGCCATGCCGTAGTCCGGCTGGAACGCCAGCAGCACCAGCACGGCGATGAGCAGCAACGCCGCGAACGCGCCGTAGCGCCAGTCGGCCTGGCGCTGGTGCATGGCGAGAAGCCATGCCGTGACGACGGCGAACCCCGGCTTGGCGAGCTCGGAGGGCTGGAAGGTGATGCCTTCGATCTCGAGCCAGCGGTGGGCGCCGTTGACCAGCGGACCCCACAAGAGCGTCGCCACCATGAGCGCCAGGGCAAGGCCGAACGCGGCGAGGCCGGCGCGGCGCACGCCGATCGGCGACAGGAGCGACGCGGCGAGCAGCACGCCCGCGGCCGGCACCAGGAACAATGCCTGACGCTCGACGAAGTGGAACGAGTCGGTGCCGATGCGCACGGCCACTGCGGGGCTGGCGGCGACCACCAGGATCATGCCGACGGCCATGAGCAGGCCGACCGCACCCAGGGTGAGGCGATCCACCGTCCACCACCAGCGGCCGATGAGAGAGGTGTCCGTGCGCGCCGGTCCGATCACGAGCGCGCCTCCTGCTGCAGGTCGGAGACGAGGCGGCGGAAGACGTCGCCGCGCTCCTCGAAGTTCTTGAACTGGTCGAACGAGGCGCAGGCGGGCGATAGCAGCACGACCGGGTCATCGCGATCGTCGCGGCTGGCGGCGGCGTAGGCGTCCTGCACCGCCCGCTGCAGCGTGCCGGAGCGGGTCACGTCGAAGCGGTCGCCGATGGTGCGCGCGAAGGCATCCGCCGCCTCGCCGATCAGGAACGCCTGGCGGATGCGCGGGAAGAACTCGCGCAACGGCTCGATGCCGCCCTCCTTCGGACGTCCGCCGGCGATCCAGTAGACATTGTCGAAGCACGCCAGCGCGCGCGCCGCCGCGTCGGCGTTGGTTGCCTTGGAGTCGTTGATGAACCGCACGCCGTCCACGGAGCCGACATCCTGGATGCGGTGGGCAAGACCGGGGAAGCTGCGCAACGCCTCTAGGGCCGCCTCCGGATCGCAGCCGAGCGACACCGCGGCGGCGTATGCCATCGCCATGTTCTGCTGGTTGTGGGCGCCGATCAGGCGAGCGGTGCGCACGCCACCCATCCGCCGTGCGGCGCCCGAGCGCGCGTCGAACAGGATTCCGTCCTTCACGAACACCCCGCGCGCCAGCTCCTTGCCCACCGCGACCGGGATCGCCCTGTCGCCGCGCTTCTTGTGGACGCGCGCGTGCATCGCGGCCGACTCGGCATCGTCGATGCCGATCACGGCGATCTGGTCGGAGCGCTGCTGCTCGAACAGGCGCTCTTTTGCCGCGACGTACGCCGCCATGCTGCCGTGGCGGTCGATATGGTCGGGCGTGATGTTCAGCAGCACCGCGACATCGGCGGCAAAGCTGCGCGTCAGATCGATCTGGTAGCTCGACAGCTCGAGGACATAGGTACCGCCGGCGCCGAGCGTGGGCAGGTCAAGCACCGGGGTGCCGAGGTTGCCGCCTTCGACCGATTCGCGGCCAGAGGCGCGCAGCACATAGGCGAGCAGCGCCGTGGTCGTGGACTTGCCATTCGTGCCGGTCACCGCGGCGATGCGCGTGCCCGCCGCCGCCTCGCGCTGCTGGCGCGCGAACAGCTCCATGTCGCCGATGACCTCGCAGCCGGCGGCGCGCGCCAACAGTACCGTCTCGTGCGGCATCGGCGCATGCAACGGCACGCCGGGGCTCGGCACCAGCGCCGCGACGCCGTGCCAGTCCATGGAATAGAAGTCGACGAGGGCGGTTCCCTCGGCCTCGGCGGCGGCCCGGCGCGGCGGCGCGTCGTCCCAGGCGATGACGTTGGCGCCGCCGGCGGCGAGGGCACGCGCGGAGGCGCTACCGCTCTTGGCCAAGCCGAGAATGGCGACCGTGCGGCCCGCGAACGTGGTGACGGGGATCATTTCCATCACCGGAGCTTCAGCGTGGAGAGACCGACGAGCGCCAGAACGACGGCGATGATCCAGAAGCGGATGACGATGGTCGGTTCCTGCCAGCCCTTCTGCTCGTAGTGGTGATGCAGCGGCGCCATGCGGAAGACGCGGTTGCCGGTGAGCTTGAAGGAGACCACCTGCACGATCACGGATACCGTCTCGAGCACGAACAGGCCGCCGATGATGGCGAGCACCAGCTCGTGCTTGGTGATGACGCTGACGGCGCCGAGCGCGCCGCCCATCGACAGCGAGCCCGTGTCGCCCATGAACAGCATGGCGGGCGGCGCATTGAACCACAGGAAGCCGAGACCGGCGCCCACCAGCGCGCCGCAGAACACGGCGAGCTCGCCGGCACCCGGCACCAGGTTGATCTGCAGGTAGTTGGCGAACACGGCGTTGCCGGCGAGGTAGGCGATCAACGCGAAGCTCGCCGCGGCGATCATCACCGGCACGATGGCGAGGCCGTCGAGACCGTCGGTCAGGTTCACCGCATTGGACGCGCCGACCATGATCAGCGCGGCAATGGGAATGAAGAAGATGCCAAGCGGGATGAGCACGTTCTTGAAGAACGGCACGGCGAGGCCGTGGTCGAGGTTGTCGGGCGCCACGGTGACGATCCACCACGTCGCCAGCGCGGCGATGGCGATCTCGAGGAGAAGCTTGGTGCGGCCCGGCACGCCCTTGTGGTCGGCGCGCGTGACCTTGAGGTAGTCGTCGGCGAAGCCGACCGCGCCGAAGCCGAGCGTCACCAGCGCCGCCGCCCACACGTAGCCGTTGCGCAGATCGGCCCACAGCAGGGTGGCGATGCCGAACGCCAGCAGGATGAGGACGCCGCCCATGGTGGGCGTGCCGGCCTTGGACACAATGTGCTGCTGCGGCCCGTCGGGGCGGATCGGCTGGCCGTTGCGCTGCTTCGACTTCAACCAGCGGATGATCGGCGGGCCGAGAAAGAAGCTCAGTACCAGCGCGGTGAGCACCGCGCCGCCGCTGCGGAACGTGAGGTAGCGCAGCACGTTGAAGACCGGCACCTGGTCGGCGAACGGAAACAGCAGGTGGTAGAGCATCAGTGCGCTCCCCTGCCCTGGCGGTCGCCGTTGGCGATCGCCAGCGCCGACAACGCGCGGGTCACCGCCGCCATGCCGGTCGCCTGGGAGCCCTTCACCAGCACGACGTCGCCGGGGCGCACGACCTCGGTGAGCAGCGCCGCCACTTCCGACGGCACCGCCGCGTGGCCGCCGCGGCGCGCCGGAGGCAGCGCGGCATCGAGCTCCTCGATGTCCTCGCCGACCGTGTAGACGAGGTCGACGCCAATCTCCTCGGCGACGCGCGCGAGGTCGGCATGCAGGCTTCCCGACCGCGCGCCCAATTCGCGCATGTCGCCGAGCACGGCGATGCGGCGGCCGCGACCCTTCACCTGGGCGCGGCCCAGCACCTCGAGCGCGGCGCGCATCGAGGCCGGGTTGGCGTTGTAGCTCTCGTCGATGACCTCGAACGGCCCGCCGGCCAGCGGAATGCGCAGGCGGCGGCCGCGGCCCGGGCCGGGGTCGATGCGCGCCATGGCCAAGGCCGCAAGGCCCAGATCCGCGCCGAGCACGTGCACCGCCGCGAGCACGGCCAGGGTGTTCAGCACCCAGTGGCGTCCGGGCGCGCCGACCTTGTAGGTGACGGCCTCGCCACCGACATCCGCCGAGACCGTCGAGCAATTGTCGAGCAACGCGACGCGCTGCATGCGCGCGTCAGCTTCGGGGCTCTCGCCGAACGACAGCACGGCGACGCCCTGCAGGCGCGCGGCAGCCGCCAGCCGGCCGAAGTACTTGTTGTCGCGGTTGAGGATGGCAACACCGCCGGGCTCGAGGCCTTCGAGGATTTCCGCCTTGGCGTCGGCGATCGCCTCCACCGAAGGGAAGAACTCGAGGTGCGCCGCCTCGACCGTGGTGATGATGGCGACGCGGGGACGGGCCAGCTTGGCGAGACTGCGAATCTCCCCCGCATGATTCATGCCGATCTCGAGCACGGCGTACTCCGAGCCGGGCGGCATGCGCGCCAGCGACAGCGGCACGCCCCAATGGTTGTTGAAGCTGGCGGTCGACGCGTGCGTCGGGCCCGATTCGGACAGCGCCAGCTTCAGCGCCTCTTTGGTGCCGGTCTTGCCGGCGCTGCCAGTGACGCCGATTACGCGCGCCTGGGTGCGGACGCGCGCGGCGGCGCCGAGGTCGTACAGCGCCCGCATGGTGTCGCCGACGACGAGCAACGGCGTCGCATCGGTCGCGTCGGCGGGCCGGCGCGACACCATGGCGGCGGCGGCGCCGGAGCGAACGGCGGCAGCCACGAAGTCGTGCCCGTCGAACTTCGGCCCGGTCAGCGCGACGAACAGGTCGCCCGCTGCGACGGAGCGGCTGTCGATCGACACGCCCGAGGCGACGAACGGGTGCGTGGCACGCCCGGCAGTGGCCGCAGCGGCCTCCGATGCGGCCCACAAGGTCATGCGGACGCTCCCATCGCCTCGCTTACCGCGGCGCGCGCATGCTCGGCGTCGTCGAACGGAAGCACCTGGGTGCCGACGATCTGGCCGCTCTCTTGGCCCTTGCCGGCAATCACCAGCACGTCGCCCTCATCGAGCCCGGCGACAGCGGTGCGGATCGCCGAGGCGCGATCGCCGATCTCGGTCGCGTGCGTGCAACCAGCCAGCACCTGAGCGCGGATCTTGGCGGCGTCCTCGGTGCGCGGGTTGTCGTCGGTGACGATGACGCGGTCGGCGAACCGGCAGGCGATCTCGCCCATCACCGGGCGCTTGCCGGAATCGCGATCGCCGCCGCAGCCGAATACGATGACCAGGCAATTGCGCGCGTAGGGGCGCAGCGTGCGCAGCACTTTCTCGATGGCATCCGGCGTGTGGGCATAGTCGACGAACACCCGCGCGTCGTTGATCTCGGCAACCTGCTGCATCCGGCCCGGGACGCCCTTGAGGCTCACCAGGGCGCGCACCCCGGCGTCGAGCGACCCGCCGGCGCCGACCAGAAGGCCGAGCGCGCACAGCGCGTTCCACAGCTGGAAATCGCCGACGAGAGGAATGCGCACCGTCTCGGTGCCGCCATCGACAGCCAGCTCGACATAGGTGCCGCTGCCGTTGGGGCGGAAACCGGCGACGCGCAGCTCGCGGCCGGCGCGGCCATAGGAGATGACGCGCTGGTCGCGCTTGCGGCACGCAGCAAGCAACTCCGGGTACTCGGGAACGTCGGCATTCAGCACCGCCGTGGCGCCGCGCGGCAGCACTTGTGTGAACAGGCTGCGCTTGGCCGTCAGGTACGCCTCGGCGGAGGCGTGATAATCCATGTGATCGCGGCTCAGGTTGGTGAACCCCGCGGCGGCGAGTCGCACGCCGGCGAGACGGTGCTGGTCGAGTCCGTGGCTCGAGGCTTCCAAAGCAAGATGGTCGATCCCTTCGGCGGCAAGCTCGGCGAGGAGCCGGTGCAATTGGATCGGATCCGGCGTGGTGTGCTTGAGCGGGGTATGACGGGAACCGGCAATGACGCCAAGCGTTCCCAGACTCGCGGCTTGCACACCTTGTGCCTCCCACATTTGACGCGTGAAGTTGACGACCGAAGTTTTTCCGTTGGTGCCGGTTACGGCGACGACGATCTCCGGCTGGCGACCGAAGAAACGTGTGGCGGCGTGCGCCAGCGCGTGCCGCGCGTCGGGGACGGCGATGACGCGCGCCGGGCCCGCGTCCACCGTCACGTCGCGGTCGACGAGGATGGCGGAAGCGCCGCGGCGGACCGCGTCGGCGATGAACGCTCCGCCGTCGGTCTTGGCGCCCTTGAGCGCGGCGAACAGGAAGCCCGGCTTTACGTCCGTCGAATGCGCGGCGATCCCCGCAATGTCGATGTCGCCGCCGCTGCTTTTGGCGCCGGACAATTCTATGCCGACGAGGTCAGAAAGCAGCACTCGGCGACCTCCGCCCGTGCAAGGATACGAACAGCGCGCGCTTCACCTCGGTGGACTTGTCGTCCACCGGCGGCACGCCAAGGATCGGCCCTGCCCGGCCGACGATGCGCGAGACTATCGGCGCAGCGGTCCATCCGCCGGTGGCAAAGCCTTGGGTGCTGGCGGTGCCGGTCGGCTCGTCGAGCATCACCAGCACCACGTATTTCGGGTCGTTCATCGGGAAGGCCGCGGCGAAAGACGACACCAGTGCGCTCTTCTTGTATCCACCGGCGACCGCCTTCTCGGCCGTCCCCGTCTTGCCGCCCACCAGATAGCCCAGGCTGTCGGCCTGACGGCCGGTGCCTCCCTCGACGTTGAGGCGCAGCAGCCGGCGCATCGTGTCCGAGGTGTCCGGCGACAGGACCCGCTCGCGGGCCCCGGGCCGTCCACCCGCCAGAAGCGTGGGCGTCACCTTGAGGCCGCTGTTCACAACTGCCGCAAAGCCAGCGGCATATTGGAGAGCACTCATGGCGATTCCGTGGCCGAAAGCGATGGTCATGGTGTTGATCTCGCGCCACGGCTCCGGCACCAGGGGCGCTCCGACTTCCGGCAGCTCGACCGGCGGGCGGTCCAGCATGCCGAGGCGCGCCAGGAACGCGCGCTGGCGGTCGCCGCCGACCTCCATCGCCATGCGGGCGGCGCCGATGTTGGAGGAGTAGACGAACACCTCCGGCACCGTCAGCCACCGGTTCTTGGCGTGGTCGTCGTGAATGGTGTAGCGCGACACCTTCAGCGGCTTGGAGGCATCGAAGCGCTCGTCCAGGCGCGCGGTGCCGTAATCCAGGGCCATCGCCACCGTCATGACCTTCATGGTCGAGCCCGGCTCGAACACGCCGAGGGTAGCGCGGTTGAAACGGGCGTCGGGGGAAGCCGCGCCGGCACGGTTGGGATCGAAATCCGGCACCGACACCATGGCGAGCAGCTCGCCGGTGTGGGCGTCCATGACGAGAGCGGCGGCGCCTTTGGCCTGGAAGTCGGCGACGGCGCGTAGCAGCTCCTCGCGCACGGCGAACTGAACCCGGCTATCCAGGCTCAGACGCAGCGGCGTAGCGATGCCGCTTTGCGGGAACGTACGCAATGCGTTGTCGAAGTACTGTTCGACACCGGCCAGTCCCTTGTTGTCGATGTCGGAAAAGCCGACGACATGGGCGGTGAGCGCACCCAGCGGATATAAGCGGCGCTGCTCCTGCTGGAAGCCGACACCCGGCAAGCCGAGCCGATTCACGTCGGCCTGCTCCTTCGGAGTCAGGTGGCGCTTGAGCCACACAAAGGTGCGGCCGGACTCCAGCTTCGTACGCAGCTCCGCCTGCGGAATGCCGGGCAGCACCGAGGCTAGCGCGGCGGCGGAACGGGCGGCATCCTGCACCAGGCGCGGCTCGGCATAGAGCGAGGCGACCGAAAGGTCGGTCGCCAGCACCGTGCCGTTGCGGTCGGTGATGTCGGCGCGCGCGCGAACCACGGCAGGCCACGCATCGGCGGTGCGCCGGTCGCTCTCGGGCTTCGACGTGGCGAGGTCGATGAGCCTGCCGCCGATGATCGAGAAGCCGAGCGCGAACATTGCCGCGACCGCGATCAGGCGCCGGTGCGCGACTACCAGCGCGTCGTTGCCGGAGCGCGGCTCGGCGGTCTTCTTTGACTTCTGTGGGGCGCCGACGCGGACCCGTCCGTCGGGAGGAGATCGGTACGGGTCCGCGTCATGCCTATCCATGAACGTGGGGGCGTTCATGGTGCCTCCCTCTTGCCGGCCGGGGTCGCTTGGGCGGGCGAAACGGCCGGTGTGAGCCGGAGGGGAGGTTCCCGGCTTTGCGTCGCAGCCAAGGCCGCGTCCTGGACGCGGCCATCGCTGCGGAGAGGAATCGCTTCGAGCGCGCCGAGCTGGCGCACCGCTACGGGGCGCAGCTCGAGATGACGCGCGGTGAGCTCGGACAGGCGGTCGGGACGGTTTAGGAAGCTCCACTCGGCTTCCAGCACTTGCAGCGTCTGTCCCTGGCGCTGCAGCGTGCGGCCCAGCTCGGCGACCTTGGCGTTGAGACGCTCGACCTCGTATTTCATGGCATACACGCCGATGGAGAGCAGCGCGCTCAACACCACGGCACCGCCGAAGATGACCCCCGCGCGCGTCATGCGGCCCTCGCCCAGGCGGGCGCGTCGGTGCGCACGGCGGCGCGCAGGCGAGCCGAGCGAGCGCGCGGATTGGCGGCGACTTCTGCGGGCGTCGGCTTCTGCGCGCCGCGCTGCGGCAGGCGGAACGTCGGGTTGCGCCGCGACGTTGGCAGCGGCACGTGACGCGATGGATTGGGCACGTTGCCCGACCGCTCGGTGAGGAACTGCTTCACCATGCGGTCCTCGAGCGAATGGAAGGCGACGACGGCGAGGCGGCCCTCGGGCGCGAGCAACTCCTCGGCGGCCTCCAGCCCGCGCTCGAGCTCACCAAGCTCGTCGTTGACCAGCATGCGCAACGCCTG
Source organism: Alphaproteobacteria bacterium (assembly GCA_016869235.1). Lineage (GTDB taxonomy): Bacteria > Pseudomonadota > Alphaproteobacteria > UBA2966 > CAIVPW01 > CAIVPW01. The sequence continues at coordinate 24,282 of VGER01000008.1, forward strand.
GAACGTGCGCGTCGCCGGATGGATGGGGGCGCCTTCGCGGCGGCGCTCCGCCGGCGCGGCGTGTGCGACGATCTCCGCAAGATCGCGCGTACGCTCGATGCGCCGGCGGCCCCGCATCTCGACGACGGCACGCGCAATACGCCGCGCGTGACGCTCTTCGCCCAGCTGGAAGAGCGTGTCGGCGAGATCAACCTCCGACAGGGTGTTGACGAGCTCGGCCGCGCTGGGACCATCGGTGCCCATGCGCATGTCGAGCGGACCGTCCTTCTGGAACGAGAAGCCGCGCTCGGCGTGGTCGAGCTGCTGCGACGAGACGCCGAGGTCCATGACGACGCCGGCGACGTGGCCGACGCCTTCGTTGTGCAGCACCGTGACCGCGTCGCCGAAGCGCGCCAGCACGGCGCGCAGGCGGCCGGGGAACTGCGGGGCGAGCTTGTGCGCACGGGCGATGGCGTCAGGGTCGCGATCGATGGCGAAGACACGCACCGCCGCCGACTCGAGCAGCGCACGCGTATAGCCGCCGTCGCCGTAGGTCATGTCGACATGCACGCTGCCGTCCTGAGGGCTGAGTGCGGCGATCGCCTCGCGCAGCAGGACGGGGATGTGACCCGGACTATTCACTCGCGCCCCCGTTGCTGCCGGGCAGCTTCAGGTCCTGGCGGCCCTGGGCGGCGCGCTGGCGCGCCTTCTCCTGCAGCGCCTCGAAGGTCTTAGGCTCCCAGATCTGGAAGCTCTTGCCGCGGCCGACGAAGGCGGCCGCGTCGTCGATCTTGGCGTGCGCGAGCAGCTTGTCGGGGATGACGATGCGGCCTTCGGGGTCGCACGGCAGCTGCACCGAGTCGGCGAGGATCGACATCGCAAAGTCGTCGCGCTGGTCGCTGAACGGGTTGTACTGCTCGATGCCGTTGGTGAGAGTCTCCATCCGCGCCAGGCCCCAGCCTTCGACGGCGGGGTGATGGATGGAGCGGAACAGGACGACGCCGTTGAAGCCCTGCTCGTTCAGGGCGGCGCGGAACGACGCGGGGACGGATACCCGCCCTTTCTTGTCGACCTTATTAATGGTCGTCGAGAGAAACAGTGCCGCCATCCGCGCCCATCCCTCGGACTGACTGGCGGCCGCGCCGGCCGCCCCCGTCCGCGCGCCCCGGAGAGCCTGGCCGCCGCTGGGGCTGGCTGGGCTCCTATGGGACTATTTGGGTTATCATGGGATGGCATGGGCGGTCAATCGAAGCTCGACCGGAGGCGGTTCGAATTCGAGAATTCGTCTAGTCCTTGTGAAGTCCAAACAATCCGGGACTTCCGATGCGCCCAGCGAGTAGTTTGTTCCTCCTATGTTCTACATGCGGCGCCGGCGCCGCCGCATGGGAAAGCATGGGATGCGCCAGAGGGCCGATAAGCCGGGTTCTGTACCCGCGAGCCTAAGCCCGCGGGCGATGGCCATTCCTCTGGGACGTCCATTGCTGGACGCCTCGCGCGACCAACCCGAGCGCCTGGCCCGGAAACGGGCCTGTCCGACTCACGCCGGACGCGGCGCTCCTATTCGGTCTTGCTCCCGGTGGGGTTTGCCGTGCCGCTCCGGTTGCCCGTCGCGCGGTGCGCTCTTACCGCCCCGTTTCACCCTTACCCAGCCGAGGCTGGGCGGTCTGTTTTCTGTGGCACTGTCCCTGGGGTCGCCCCCGCCGGGCGTTACCCGGCACCGTGTCTCCGTGGAGCCCGGACTTTCCTCCCCAACCTCGCGGTCGGAGCGGCCACCTGGCCCTCTGGCGCAGCGAGTAGCTAGGGCGAGACCGACCTCAGGTCAACCTCATGCGCCGGCGGTGACGGCACTGCGCTCGAACCCGCGCTCCTTGGCGATCTTGTCGTAGGCCGCGTTGATGGCGGCCACCTTCTGGGTGGCGACCTCGATGAACTCCTGCGGCACGCCGCGCGCGGTGAGCGCGTCGGGATGGTTCTCGCGCACCAGCGCGCGCCAGCGCTTCTTCACCTGATCGGCGGGCGCGTCGCGCGCCACTCCCAGCACGCGGTAGGGGTCGGCGACGTCGGGCCCGACGTGGCTCTCGCGGATGGTGGCGAACTCGGCGTCCGAGAAGCCGAACAGCGTCGCGACCCGGCGCAGGTAGTCGTCCTCGCCTTCGACGAAGCGGCCGTCGGCGCGGGCGATGTGGAACAATCCGTCGAGCAGGTTCTCGAGCACCTTGGGCTGGCCGCGGAACATGGCGCCGATCTGGCTCGCGTAGGATTCGAAGCCGGCGACGTCGCGGCGCGCCAAGTTGAAGACGCGGGCGACGTTCTTGACCTCGGATTCGGGAACGCGGAACACCTCGCGGAAAGCGCGCACCTCCTCGGCGGTCACCTGGCCGTCGACCTTGGCCATCTTGGCGCCGAGCGCGATCACGCCGATGGTGAAGGCGATCGAGTTGACGTCGCCCTGGCCGATCTCGTCGCGCGCCTTGTCGACGGCGTGGCCGGCGATGCCGCCGAGCAGCGCGCCCAACGGCCCGCCGACGGCGAAGCCGGCGGCTCCGCCGACGATCTTTCCCCAAATGCTCATGCGTGGCCTGCGCCGTCCGTGCCTGACCTGGGCCTCAGCAATATAGTACGCGCCGGACGAGTCCCAAGATGACCCTGCCCAACCTACTGAGCGGCCTGCGAATCGCGCTCGTGCCCGTCCTGCTTGCCCTCGCCTGGATGGGCCAGTCCAGCGCCTTTGTTGTGACATTCGCGGTGGCCGCCGCGACCGACGCTCTCGATGGATACCTGGCGAGACGGCTGCGACAGGTGACGGAGCTCGGCGCGCGACTCGATTCGATCGGTGACATCGCTCTCTACTTCAGCCTGCCGCTCGCCGCCTGGTGGCTGTGGCCCGACCTGGTGCGCGCCGAGGCTGTCTGGGTCGTGGCGGCTGCGGGCAGCGTCGGCTTCGCCATCGTCGTCGGCTTCGTGCGCTTCGGACGCCTGCCGAGCCATCACACCTGGGCGGCGAAGACCGTCACCGCCCTGCTGCCGTTCGCCTGCGTCGCGCTCCTGCTCGGGTATCCCACCGCATTCCATCTCGCCATGGCGGCGATGGTGGCGGTGGCGATCGAGGAGCTGGCCATCACGCTCATCCTGCCGCGCTGGACGACGCCGGTGCCGACGCTGCTGCGCGCGCTGGCGCTGCGCAAGGAGGCACAGCGCGTCGCGCCGGAGGCGCGCTAGCGCTTGTAGAGCGACAGGTGCTCGTCGAGGTAATCCATCATGCGGATCACCCGCCGCGAGTTGGAGCCGAAGTCGCCGGCCTTGTAGACCGAGCGGCTGAAGATGGCGACCGAGCCGCGCGTCTCGCCGTTGGCGAAGATCTGCACCGTCACCAGGTCGGGCAGCTGGAAGAAGCCCGAGCGCTCGACGTAGGTGTACTGGTGGATGGCGGTATCGGCGAGCAGGAGCTGCATCTTGGGGAAGTGCTCCTGCAGCAGGCGGTCCCACGTGCGCTTGATGCTGTCGACACTGTTGTCATAGACGGGAGTGCGGTCGTCGAGCGCGGCGCACATGTCGTAGCCCGGACACACCAGCCACTGGGCCGGGCCGCGAATCGACGACGCCTTGCTGAAGTCGATCTTCTCCACCGCGCCGATTTCGAATAAGGCGCTGAACGGCTTGGCGCCGAGCGGCGTCACGCCCATCACGACGATCACCACCAACGCAGCGATCCCGATCCCGAACACGAGGGGCATTACCCGCATCGACGAATCCTCAGAGAGAGCGTGTGGTCCTCAGGCAGCCAGCTTGTTGATCTTGGCCGCCATGATGAAGTCGTTCTGATGCAGGCCGTGGATCTTGTGCGTGTAGAGCACGACCTTGGCGTAGCCCCAGCCGAAGCTGATGTCGGGATGGTGGCCTTCCGCCTCGGCGAGGTCGCCGACCTTGCCGACGAATGCCATCGCCTTCTTGAAGTCGGGGAACTTGAAGGTGCGCTCGATCCACACGTCGTCCTTCGACATCTCCCAGCCCGGCGTCTCCTTGAGCATCGGCTCGGCTTCCCAGCGCGACAGCGGCGGGATGCCGCCGCGGCAAGGGACGCAGGACTGCTGATCGAGTGCCATGGCGACACTCTAGTCCGTGCGGCGAAGCGCGCAACTCCATCGGATATAGCCTGGTCTATGCCGCAAGGGGTGCAGGGTCTAGCCTGCGCCCCATGCCCACCGCCCTCATCACCGGCTCGAACCGCGGCATCGGCCTCGCCTTCGTGCGCGCCTATGCCGGCGACGGCTGGCGCGTGCTCGCCACCTGCCGCACGCCCGCCGCGGCCAAGGAGCTGAACAAGCTCGCCACGGACAGCGCGGGCCGCGTGACGGTGCACGCGCTCGACGTCGCCGATTTCGAAGCCATCGACGTGCTGGCCAAGGCGACCAAAGGCGAAGCCATCGACGTGCTGGTGAACAATGCCGGCGTCTACGACCCCTCCCCTTCGTTCGGGCGCACCGATTATGACGCCTGGTAGCATGTGTTCCGCGTCAACACCATGGCAGCGTTGCGCATGGCGGAAGCATTCGTCGCGCACGTGGCGCGCAGCGGCAAGAAACTGATGGCCAGCATCTCGAGCGGCATGGGCTCGATCGCCGACAACGGATCGGGCGGCTACTACGCCTACCGCACGTCGAAGTCGGCGCTGCAGATGGTGATGAAGTCGCTGTCCATCGACCTCGCGCCGCGCGGCATCATCGCCGTGGTGATGAACCCGGGTTGGGTGAAGACCGACATGGGCGGCGCCGGCGGCAACCTGTCGACGGACGAAAGCGTGCGCCGCATGCGCGGCATCTTCGACCGCCTGACGCTGGAGGACTCGGGCAAGTTCTGGCATCACTCGGGCAAGGAGTTCCCATGGTGAGGTTCTTGAACCCCGCGTCCGCCGTCACGCGGAACCGCGTGCTCCGCACGCGTGGCGTGCTCACGCACGACGCTTGCAACACCGTCGCCCCGAAGAGGCGCTCCGCGCCCCTGGCGCGCTTTTGGCGCGACGCGCGGGGCCCCGGAAATCTCGCCCGGGCAATCACGCTCACGATGTTCTGGTCCGGCGCTGCGCTTGCCCAGGCAACTCTCAACGGCGCTTGGGAAACCAAGGCCGTCATGCCGACGGCGCGCTCGGAGATCGCCGCGGCAACGCTGGATGCGCGCGTCTACGTGGTGGGCGGACTGGTCCAGAGCGGCGGCATCGCCACGTTCGAGATGTATGACGCCGCCGCCAACCGCTGGCAGGCGCTGGCGCCCATCCCCGAGGCGCGCCATCACACGGCGGCGGCGGGACACGACGGACGCGTGTACGTGAGCGGCGGCTACCGCGCGTCGTTCAACGAGCCGCTGCGCACGCTGTGGGTGTACGACCCGGCCACCAACGCGTGGACGCGGCGCGCCGACATGCCGGGCGAGCGTGCCGCTCACGTGATGGTGGCGGTGGCCGGCAGGCTGTACGTGGTGGGCGGCGTCGGCGACTTCCCGCAGCGCATGTGGGCGTACGACCCGGCCGCCGACCGCTGGACGACCAACGTCGCGGCGCTGCCGACGGTGCGCGAGCACACTTCTGCCGCTGCGCTGGACGGCAAGCTGTACGTGATGGGCGGGCGCTGGGGCGGGCGCAACCTGCGCGCCGCGGAAGTGTATGACCCCGCCACCGACCGGTGGACGCGCCTGCCCGACCTGCCCACGGCGCGTGGCGGACTGACCGCGGCGGCGGTGAATGGACGCATCCACGTGGCGGGCGGCGAGGAGCTGGGCGGCGACCGCACATTCAACCAGAACGAGGCGTTCGACCCCGCAGCTAACGCGTGGGTGACGGCCCCGGCGATGCCGACCGCGCGCCACGGCCTCACCAGCGCCGGCATGGATGGCGTCTTCTATGTGATCGGCGGCGCCACGCGCGCCGGCGGCGGCACGTACACCAGCCTCTCCAACCTCGTCGAGGCGTTCCGCGCGCGGTAGGCGCATGCCGCCGCAACGATCGGCGACGAGCACCGTCGACCGTTTCCTCCGGGCAGAATACGGGCGCACCGAGCGGCAGGCGCCGCCGCGGTCGCCGCCGCATCCGCACCGCATCGCCCACGGCATTGCCACCGCATCCGCACCGCATTCCACCGCATTTATTCGTCGGCGATTCGCGCGAAGACCGGCGGATTACGCCGGTTTCGGGTGCCGGGCAGCTGCCGATTCGGTACGAATCGTGGTTAGCGGCGGATTGGGTTGGCGGGACAGGTCATTGCGCGGAGCCCTTGAGCCCGCGCAGTATACATAGTGTATCGGATAGGTCAATTCAATTCGTATTTACCGGGACGGCCGCATTCGCCGCCGGGCGGGGCCGCCCGCGGGCAAGAGCTTTGCCAGTGGTCTGTGCGCTCGGGAAGCTCGCCATCGACGGCGAGGCATTCGTGGTGGACGGCGCCGAACGATGGATCGCCGGCCTGCCGCACGACTACTTTCTGGGGCGCGACATGACGGGGGCGGCGAGACGGCCGCTTGCGTAGCGGCGATCGCGGTGACTGGCCGGGGTTGGGCCCCTAACGCCGGTCAAGGATTCCAGCCCGGGATGCGGACCGCTTCACCCCCTTGGCGAAGACCAGAGGAGTCTTTCTATGCGCGGGGCCGGTTGAGGTACGGCAGGGCGAACAGGTACAGGCCGGTGAACAAGAACAGGAACAGCGGCACCAGGGTCGCGGCGCCGACCCACAGCGCGATCGGCTCGCGCCCCAGGACGGCGAAGTTGGCGAGAACGGCGAGCGTGAAGGTCACGGCGAGCCAGCGGTGGATTTGGCGAATCCATTTGCTCATGGGAACCTCCTAGCGGCCTTTCGTGGCGGCGTTGTGGGCGACGGCGGCGCGCACCAGCGCCTTGAAGGCGCGCGCGTCGACCGTCTCGCCCTCGCGCACGTCGATGGCGCGGCGAGTGGCGCCTTCCAGGCTGGAATTGAACAAGCCCGACGGATCCGGGACCTTGGCGCCTTGGGCGAAGGTGAGCTTCACCACCTTCGTATAGACCTCGCCGGTGCAGACGATGCCGTGGCGCGACCACACCGGCACGCCCCACTTCCACTCCTCGGCGATAGCGGGCTCGGCGTCGTGGATCAGGGCGCGCACGCGGGCGAAAGTCTCCCCGCGCCAGCCGCCGGCGTCGCGGATGCGCTGGTCGATGAGCTGGCTCGCCGTTTGGCCGGCGGGAATCTTCTCGCCCTTGCTGACCTTGAGCCTGCCCGCCGGTGCGGCCTTCGGCTTGTTGGCCGGCTTCGCCGGTGCGGCCTTCGCCGGCTTCGCCTTGGGACGTGCCGCCGCGGTCTTCTTCGTCGCCATGGGCGTCTTCCCTTTCCTCGTCGTCCTCACTCGATGCGCGCCAATACGGTTTCCAAGTCGCCGAGCATGCGCTTCCAGCCGGCCTTGGCGCCGGCGATGTTCTGCGGGCGGTCGGGCGTGAAGCCGGTCTGTTCCATGCGCACCCGCGTGCCGCCGCCGGTGGGCGTCGTCGTGGGCGTGAGCGTGAAGGTGACGACGCTGGCGAGCCCCATGGCGTCCCAAGTGTAGGACAGCATCTTGTGCGGCTCGACGGCCAGCACCTTGCAGTCGACGGCGATGTGGAAGTCGGGCCGCGGCTCCTTGCGCAGCGTGAAGCGGTGGCCGACCGCCGCCTGGAAGTCGTTCTGCATCAGCCACGCGGCGAGCAGGTGCGGCTGGGTGAGCGCGCGCCAGATCTTCTCGGGCGGATAGGCGAAGTCGCGCTCGACGACGACGGTGCGAGTCTCGCCCGCAGCGCTCGGCGCGGCGCCGTTCATTGATCCATCCGCCGCAGGAGGTTCTCGAGGTCGTCGAAGCGGCTCTGCCAGAAGCCGGTCATCTGGCTGGTCCAGTCGAGGAGCGGCGCCAGCGCGCTGAGCTGGGCGCTGTAGTGCGTATGGCGGCCCTCGTGGCGGTCGCGCACCAGACCCGCCTCCTTCAGCATCGCCAAGTGTTTGGAGACGACCGGCTGCGAGACGCCGGCCCGCGCGGTGAGCGCGCCGACGGTCTTCTCGCCCTCGGCACACAGACGCTCGAACAAGGCCCGCCGGGTGGGATCGGCGAGGGTGCGGAAGAGGATGTCTGGCGCGGCCTGCATGCCCGAATAACCCATACCCAGGTGGCTATGGATCGAAGCATAGCCACGCGGCTATGGGTTGGTCAAGCGGGCAGCGAAGGCCGCCGGGCCGGAGGCAACATTCCCCGCGCGGCAAGGTTCCGACTCGGCCGAAAGGGAACCGTTCACGAGCCGCCGCGGTGTTCAACCGTCACAGTGCGCCGCCGCCGGCCGCCGCTAGCCTCGCTGCGGTTGGGGCGGGGGCCCCCAAGTGGGGGGTACGCCTATGGGAGCCGATGTGGATGAGGTGCGGCGCTGGCGCTTGCGGGCGCGGCAGCTGCGCGAGCTTGGCGCGTTCGAGAAGGACCCGCGCGCGTAGAAGAAATTCCTGGCGATGGCCGAGGCGCTGGAGGCCAAGATCGGCGCCACCGGCATCGCAGAAACCGAGATCGGCATCCCCGCGCCGTCCCACTGAGAAGGTCTCCGCCGGCAATCCAGAAAGGCCTGGATCGGTACGGCGCTCCGCGCCTCGCGACCACGAGTTGGAGCGTTACACCGAGAAGTACTTTGCCTGCGGATGCAGGATGACCAGCGCGCTGGTGGACTGCTCGGGGTGGAGCTGGTCGCCCTCGCCCAGCGACACGCCGATGCGCTCGGCGCCCAAGATCTCCAAGAGCTTGCGCTGGTCGCCGAGGTTCGGGCACGCGGGGTAGCCGAACGAGTAGCGGCTGCCGCGATAGCCCTGCTTCAAGAGGTCGTGCATGTCGGGCGCGTCTTCGGCGCCGTGCCCAAGCTCGTGGCGGATGCGCTTGTGCACGTATTCCGCCAGCGCCTCGGTGATCTCGACGCCGAAGCCGTGCAGGTACAGGTAGTCCTGGTAGCGGTCCTTGGCGAACCACTCGCGCGCGACTTCCGACGCGTGCTGGCCGACGGTGACGAGCTGCAGGCCGACGACGTCGCGCTCCGATGAGCCCCCTTGCGACTTCACGTCCTTGACGAAGTCGGCGATGCACAGGCCGCCCTGCACCTTCTGGCGCGGCAGCGTGAAGCGCGCGACTTCCGCCTTGTGCTCGCCGAACAGGATGAGGTCGTTGCCCTCGGCGGCGGCGTGCCAGTAGCCGTAGATCGCCTGCGGCTTGAGGATCTCCTCGCGCATGCACTGCTCGGCGATCCGGGCGATGATGGGCTTGAGCTCCTTCTGCGCCCAGGCGTCGAACTCCTCCTTCTTGCGGCCCTGCTTGCGATAGCCCCAGTGGAACTGGAACAGCATCGTCTCGTTCAGGTACGGCATCAGCGCCTTGAGGTTCACCTGCTCGATGACGCGCGGGCCGAAGAACGGCGCCACCGGCGACGGCACGTCCTTGTTGAGTTCCTCACGCCGCAGGCGGGTTTCCTCCAGTTCCACGGGGCGCAGATCGGCTTGCGCCGGCTGACCAAGCTTCTTGGTGCTCTTGGGCTTCGCGGCACGCTTGATGCGCTGCTCCTGGAGGAAGTCGTCGAACTTGCCCTCCATGACGTGGTTCATCAGGCCTAGGCCGTCGAAGGCGTCCTGGGCGTAGGCGACGCGACCCGGACCGTACGCAGTCGTGCAGTCTTCCTCGACGTAGGCGCGCGTGAGCGCGGCGCCGCCCAAGAGCACCGGCGTCTCGAAGCCCTGGCGCGTCATCTCTTCGAGGTTCTCGCGCATGATGACGGTGGACTTCACCAGCAGGCCCGACATGCCGACGGCGTCGGCGGCGTGGGACTTCGCCGCCTCCATGATGGTCTGGATCGGCTGCTTGATGCCGAGGTTGACCACCTTGTAGCCGTTGTTGGTGAGGATGATGTCCACCAGGTTCTTGCCGATGTCGTGCACGTCGCCGCGCACGGTGGCGAGCACGATGGTGCCGCGCGCCGGACCCTCGCTCTTCTCCATGTGCGGCTGCAGGTAGGCGACGGCCGCCTTCATGGTCTCGGCCGACTGCAGCACGAAGGGCAGCTGCATCTTGCCGGCGCCGAACAGGTCGCCCACCACCTTCATGCCGTCCAGCAGGAACGTGTTGATGATGTCGAGCGGCTTGTGGCCCTTCTGCATGGCCTCGGCGAGGTCGGCGTCGAGACCCTGGCGGTCGCCGTCGACGATGCGCTGCTTGAGGCGCTCCTCGACGTGCTCGGAGCGCGCCTTCTTGGTGCTTTCGACCTTGCGGTCGCCGAACAGGGCGATGAAGGCCTGCAGCGGGTCCTTGCCGTTCACCCAGCGGTCGTAAATGAGGTTGAGCGCCGCGTCCTTCTCCGCCTCGGGAATCTTGTGCAGCGGCAGGATGCGCGCGACGTGGACGATGGCGCCGGTTAGGCCGCGCTTGAGCGCCTCGTCGAGGTAGACGGAATTCAGCACGTGGCGCGCGGCCGGGTTGAGGCCGAACGAGATGTTGGAGAGGCCGAGGATGATCTGGCACTGCGGCATCTCCTGGGCGATGCGCTCGATGCCCTCCAGAGTCTCCAGGCCGAGCTTGCGGTCGTCGGCATTGCCCGTGCAGATGGTGAAGGTCAGCGGGTCGAACAGCAGGTCGTGCGGCGGCAGACCGTGCTGGTTGACCGCGAAGTCGTAGAGGCGCATGGCCACCTCGAGCTTCTTCTCGGCGGTCTTGGCCATGCCGGCTTCCTCGATGGTGAGGGCGATGACCGCGGTGCCGAACTTGCGCGCCAGCAAGAGCCGCTTGCGCGCCGGCACCTCGCCGTCCTCGAAGTTGATCGAGTTGATGATCGCCTTGCCGCCGTAGAGGGCGAGCGAGCTCTCCAGCACCGGATACTCGGTGGAGTCGACGACGAGCGGCGCGCGCACGGCGCCGCGCATGCGGCCGATGACCTCGCCCATCTCCTTCACTTCGTCGTGGCCGACGTAGGCGCAGCACACGTCGAGGGCGTGGGAGCCTTCTTTCTCCTGGTCCTTGCCCATGGCGACGCAGCCGTCCCAGTCCTGGGAGTCCTGCAGCTCGCGGAACTTCTTCGAGCCGTTGGCGTTGCAGCGCTCGCCGATGGACAGGTACGCGTTCTCCTGGCGCAGCTCGACCTGGCCGTAGAGCGAGGCGATGGCCGGCACGTAGTGCACGGCGCGCTGCACCGGCGTGGGCCGGTACTTGGCGCCGTCGCGGCCGGGCGTCTTGGCGCCGACGCGCTTCAGCATCTGATCGAGCGCGGCGATGTGCGGGCCGACGGTGCCGCAGCAGCCGCCGACCATGGAGACGCCCTCCTCCACCACGAAGCGCTCCTGCCAGCGGGCGATCTCGTCGGGGCCGAGCGGATAGTGGGTGTGGCCGTCGATCAGCTCCGGCAGGCCGGCGTTCGGCTGCACCGAGATGTGACGGCGCCAGTTGCGCGACAGCCAGCGCACGTGGTCCTGCATCTCCTGCGGGCCGGTGGCGCAGTTCAGCCCCATGGAGTCGACGCCGAGCGCGTCCACCACGGTGGCGGCGGCGGCGATGTCGGCGCCGACCAGCAAGGTGCCGGTCGTCTCCACCGTCACCTGGACCAGGATCGGGATGTCCTTCTTGGCGTCGGCGCGCGCGCGCTTGGCGCCGTTGATGGCGGCCTTGATCTGCAGCGGGTCCTGGCAGGTCTCGATGAGGATGGCGGACACGCCGCCGGCGACGAGGCCGGCGCACTGGACGGCGAGCGCGTCCTCCAGCGCCTGGTACGGGACGTGGCCGAGGGTCGGCAGGCGCGTGCCGGGGCCGACGGAGCCGAGCACGAAGCGCGTGCGGCCGTCGCCCTGGAACTGCTCGACCGCCTCCCAGGCGAGCTCGGCAGCGGTCTTGTTGATGGCGAACGCCTCGTCGCGCAGGCCGAACTCGCCCAAGGTGATGGGCGAGCCGCCGAACGAGTTGGTCTGCACCATGTCAGAGCCGGCGGCGAGGTACGTGGCGTGAATCTCGCGCACGAGGTCGGGCCGCGACTTGTTGAGGATCTCGGTGCAGTTCTCCTGGCCGAGGAAGTCGCGCTGCAGGTCGAGGTTGCGCGCCTGCACCTGCGTTCCCATCGCTCCATCGCACAGGAGGACGCGTTGCGAGAGGTGGTCGAGAAAGTTGCTCATGGGTGCCTACTTCGCGATGGATCGACGATTCTTGTGCGCGTTGAGCGCGCGGGCGCGCTTGCCGCGCGACGCTCCATCGCACAGGAGGACGCGCTGCGAGAGGTGGTCGAGAAAATTGCTCATCGGTTCCTACTTCGCGATGGATCGACGATTCTTGTGCGCGCTGAGCGCGCGGGCGCGCTTGCCGCGCGACGCTCCATCACGGAGCAGGACGCGTTGCGAAAGATGGTCGAGGAAGTTGCTCATACGGTGACTCGTCCCGCCTCACCCTTCGACAGGCTCAGGGTGAGGGCCCTTTCTTGTTGCCTCGTCCTGAGCTTGTCGAAGGACGAGTGGGTCAATGTGGGGAATGTCGGCGCGTCTATCCAGCGCCGGCGGCCGCCATGGGAGGCGTTGGCGGTTGGCTGGCTTGCGCGCCTTTCGGCGCGACGGGTGGCCTGAGCCCGAGGATATGGCAGATCGAGTAGGTCAGGTCGGCGCGGTTCAGCGTGTAGAAGTGGAAGTGGCGCACGCCCTCGTCGCGCAGGTCCTGGCACTGGCGGATGGCGATGGCGGCGGCCACCTGCTTGCGCGTCTCGGGGTCGTCGTCGAGGCCCTCGAAGGCGTCCGCCAGCCAGCGCGGGATGCTCACGCCGCACTTTGTCGCGAATCGCACGACCTGGGCGAAGTTGGTCACCGGCAGGATGCCCGGCACGATCGGCACCTTGATGCCGACCTTGCGCGCGCGATCGAGGAAATCGAGGTAGCGGCGGTTGTCGAAGAAGAACTGCGCGATGGCGCGCGTCGCGCCCGCGTCCACCTTGCGCTTGAGGTTGTCGAGGTCGGCCTGGGCGCTGCGCGCCTCCGGGTGCGTCTCGGGATAGGCGGCGACCGACAGCTCGAAGTTGGCGACCTTGCCGAGGCCCTCGACGAGGTCGACGGCGAACGCATAACCGCCAGGGTGCGGCGCGTACGTGCCCTGGCCCTCGGGCGGGTCGCCGCGCAGGGCGACGATGTGGCGGATGCCGGTCGCCCAGTAGTCGCGAGCGATACCGTCTACTTCGGCGCGCGTGGCGCCGACGCAGGTGAGGTGCGCGGCGGAGCGCAGGGTCGTCTCGGCCTGGATGCGGCGGACGAGCTGGTGCGTGCGCTCGCGCGTGCTGCCGCCGGCGCCGTAGGTGACGGAGACGAACGCCGGGCCGAGCGGCTCGAGGCGCTTGACCGCCTGCCACAGCTGTTCGGTCATCGGCTCGGTCTTCGGCGGGAAGAACTCGAACGAAACGGAGAGCTTGTTGTCGGGCATCATGCCGCGGTTCTTTCCGGTGCTTCTTTCCTGGCCGCCTGCGCGGGCGCATCGGCCATCCAGATGGTGACGGTGAGTGGGTCGCCCTTGAGCTCGATCGGCTTGGCCGGCAAGAGGCCGGCGCTTTCGCACCAGGCGGCGACCTCGTCGTGCGAGAAGCCGAGGCGGCGATGGGCGTGCTCCTCGCGCAGCTCCTCCAGCTGGTGCGGGGCGAAGTCGACGACGGCTAGGCGGCCGCCGGGCGCCAGCACGCGCGCCGCCTCGCGGATGGCGGCGGCCGGCTCGTCGGCGTAGTGCAGCACCTGGTGGATGCTGATGGCGTCCACCGAGCGGGCGGCGAACGGCAGGTGGTACATGTCGCCATGACGCACCTGGAATTGCCCGCAGCCGGCGTCTTCCAGGCGGGCGCGCGCCACCGCCAGCATCTCGCGCGACAGGTCGATGCCGATGCCGCGCTCGGCGCGTTCCTTGAACAGCTCGAGGATGCGGCCGGTGCCGGTGCCGATGTCGAGGAACTGGCGAATCGGCCGGCCGGCGAACGCGGCGAGCAGTGCCCCCTCGACCTCGGCCTCGGCGACATGCAGCGAGCGGATCTGATTCCAGTGCGCGGCGTTGGCGCGGAAGTAGGCTTCGGCGCGCGCCTGGCGGGCGCGCTTCACCTCGGCGAGGCGGGCCGAGTCCTGGGCGAGCAGCGGATCGTCGGGCGCCACCAGGCGCGCCAGCGCGCGGCTGAGCTCCAGCCCGCTGCCGCGCTCGGCGAGCCGGTAGAACGCCCAGGTCCCTTCCGGGAAGCGGTCGAGCAGGCCGGCGTCACAGAGCAGTTTGAGGTGGCGCGAGATGCGCGGCTGGCTTTGGCCGAGAATCTGGGTGAGCTCACTGACGGTCAGCTCGCCTTGGGCGCACAGCGCCAGCAGGCGCAGGCGGGTGGGTTCGCCGGCGGCGCGCAGTCCTGCCAGAAGCTCGTCGGTATGCATGGCGCTCCTCCGGTCGCCCCCGGCAACGAACCGCTCGCGTCGCGCCTAGGGCGCGACAAACATAAACATATCTTTATGTTTGTCTAGAGGCTTGTGCGCGGCCGGTCCCCGGGTGGCTTTGGCTTGGCTGCCGCACTGTGGCGACAGAGACACTCCGGTGTTTCTTTCGCGCAAGCGCGTGACGCCGCGTAATGACGAGGGGCGGGGCATATGGTACGCAGCAGCGAATTTCGTGCGACTTGTCGGCCACGGGGGTGGCGGCGCCAGGCCTTTCGGCCTGCTTCGCCGCGGCGCGGGTCGTTGGAGAAGCGGGGCCCCCGCGAGTAGTTGGGCGATGATGCTGAGGCTTTTCCTTATTGCGGCCGGCGCGACCGTGTTGGCCGGCTGCGCCAGCGTTCCTGCCGATCCCATCGCGCGGGCGGCCTACGAAGAGGCGAACGATCCTCTCGAGCCCCTCAACCGCGCCATCTTCGCCTTCAACATGGAGGTGGACCGCGCCGTGCTGGAGCCGGTGGCGCGCGGCTACCGCCGCGTCACCACGCCGGGCATCCGCGAGGGCGTGCACAACTTCCTGCGCAACCTGCGGGCGCCGGTGACTTTCGCCAACGACTTGCTGCAGGGCGAGATTCAGCGCGCCGCGCAAACTTCCTGGGATTTCGTGATGAATTCGACGGTCGGCATCCTCGGGTTCTTCGACGTCACCGACGACGCCGACTGGGAGCCGCACGAGGAAGACCTCGGCCAAACCTTGGCGGTGTGGGGCGTGAAGGAAGGCCCGTACCTGGTGCTGCCCTTCCATGGCCCCGCCAACGTGCGCGACGCCGCGGGCCTGTTCGGCGACCGCTACTTCGACCCGTTCGTGTACCGGCTGCAGCCGCCCGACGACGCGCGCTTCTTTTCCGGCCGCACGGTGGCCGGCGCGGTGGACGCCCGCGAACGAACGCTGGAGGAATTCAACGAATTAAGGCGTACCTCCTTGGACTTCTACGTGACCGCCCGCAGCCTTTACCAGCAGTCGAGGAATAACCAAATACGCAACGGCGCGCCTGCGCCGTTAGGCGACTTCAACCTCGAATAGAAAGGGCTTTTCCCATGGGCACAAAGACCCACGCCAAAAGCCACGCCACCGGCCTCTGGCGCAACCTGACCCTGGCCGTTTCCCTGTCCGCCACCCTGGCGCTCCTGGGCAACGCCGCACTAGCCGCTCCCAAGGACGCGGAGAACTTCGTGCGCGAGCGCGGCGCCGAAGCGATCGCCGTGCTGAATAAGCCCGGCCTCACCGACCAGGAATACGCCAAGGAGTTCTTGGCCTTCGTCGATCGCTCGTTCGACGTGCCGGCGATGGCGCAGTTCGCCCTTGGCGTCTATTGGCGCCAAGCGACGGCGCCGCAACGCGAGGAGTTCGTCAAGCTGTACAAGGTGTACTTCATCAACACGTACTCCCAGCGCTTCCGCACGTTCTCGGGCGAGCGTTTCGACGTGCTCGGCGTGCGTCCGGTCAACGGCACCGAGAACCTAGTGCAGTCGCGAATTGTGCGCCCCGCCGCGGCGCAGCCGATCACCATCGAGTGGCACGTGCGCGAGCAAGGCGGCCAGCAGCGCGTCGTCGACCTGATCATCGAGGGCCTGCGGCTGGGCATCACCCTGCGCGACGAGTTCAGCGCGCTCGTGCAGCGGGGCGGCCTCGACAACCTGCTCAAGGCCCTGCGCGACAAGAACCTGACGTTCAATCGCGGGGTGTAGTTCGCGCCTCACCGCAACGACAATGGCCGGGCGAAAGCCCGGCCATCTTCATTTGTGTGTCAGGCCCGCGTCAGCGGCTTGAACTTGATGCGGTGGGGCTGGTCCGTCAGCTGTAGAGGGCGCGCCCACCCAGCCAACTGGCCACAACGTAGCCGGCCCCCGCGCACGCGCTCGTAAGTACGGCGCCCCAGAGCATGTCGATCGCCGTAACCGAGACGGACCAGCCGCGGACCGTAGCCATGTTGGTCAGGTCGTACGTCATGTACGCAAACAGGCCGAAGGCGGCACCCAACGAGAGTGCTGTCGACAACGAGCTCGCGCGGAGCCCCGGCATCACCGCAAACAACACAATGCCAATGGGATACAGGAGATAGAAAGCCGCCGCCGCCCATAACACCGGCTTCTCCGCCAAGAGCGCACCCAACTGCGGGCGGTAGACGATCGGCACCATCGTGCGCAACCACGCGAAATCGAGCACTCCCATAACACCGAGACTGGCGACGTAGGCTGCAACATAGCTCATCACGTTGACCTCACCTTGCGACGGGGAAACGGGAAGAAGGCATTCGTCTCCTGGCGGTACGCGCGATACGGCTCACCGCGGCTGCGCAGCATGTGCTCTTCGAGCATCGGGACGCCTGTTGCGTGCATGAGCACCCAGTACATCACCGCGGGGGCGGCCAACGTCAGCCAACCCACCGCATAACCGGATACGCCGGCGGCCAGCGCCGGAAGCGCGAGCCATGCCAGCCATTCGAAGAAGTAGTTGGGATGGCGCGACAGCGACCACAGCCCCGAACGAAATGTGCCGCCGCGGTTCTTGGCGTCGGCCTTGAAGCGAGCAAGCTGCGCGTCCGCGATCGCGGCGCCCACGACGCCACTCACCGCCAGTGCAAGCGCAAGGAGATCCCTCGCGCGCAAGCCATCCGCCGGCACTCGCGCGGCCAATACGATCGCCCCGATCAGCACGGCCGAGCACGCCGCCTGCGCCATCAGGAACCGCAACATGCGGCGTTGAAAGGCGGCGCCCCAGCTCTCGCGGAGGCGTTGGTAGCGTGCGTCCTCCGCGGATCGACGCACTCGCAACGCAATGTGGAAGCCGAGGCGCATGGACCAGATGGCGACCACCGCGGCGACTGCCGCCTGCCGCACGTTCCACGCATCCCCGATTGTCGGTGGAGCGAGGGCGGCCAGGGCGGCGGTTGCGCCGGTGCCGAAGGTCCACACGACATCGACCCAGCCGCCATTCGAGGTGATGCGCTGCAATTGCCAGGCAGCGGCCATCGCCACAAACATGACTGCGGATCCAATCCCTACCACTGCCAACGTGGACACGCGGCCGCCTCGTTTCGTTCGCTGCTGATGGAACGTGTACGCAGTGCGTATGCGGGTGGATCACCCGGCGCGCGGAGGACAGACGGCAAACCGACCCGAGCTTAGTAAAGGCTCACACGCCAACCAGCGGCTGGATCAAGCGCATGACCGTGCTACGGAACCGCAACGGCGCCTGGGTAACGGCGAGCGCCAAGCACTCCTCACTCGGGTCTACCACCGGCCGATGCGTCACCGAGTCGTCGAGCTGCGCGACGTCGCCGCGTGCGAAGGTCGCGCATTCATCGCGGTACGTGCCCTGCAGCACCAACGTCAGCTCCAGTCCGCGGTGCGAATGGACCGGAATGCGCTTGCCCGGCGCCAAGTGGAACAGACGCGCGGTCGTCGGGCCCGACGCTGTGCCCAGGACCAGCTGACGCAGACCGGGGGCAATCCGACGCCAAGGCCGCTGCGACAACGTCTCGGCAACGTAGCCGCGCAGCGGCTGTGGCAAGTTCGCACCCGCCCAACGATCGGCTCCCCCGTGAGTATTCGCGCGAACTGCGGGGTCGGCGGGAGGGCGCGCTACACGCTCCAATACATTGTTAGGGCTTCGCTCCGACATCGCCTCGGGTGGCTCGCCGTCGAGCAACGCGCCGCCCATGGCCTCGGCGTCGCGGACGACGGCGCGGCACGGCGGACACAGGGCGAGGTGGGTGGCGATCAGTAGCGAACTGGCCTCATCGAGCGCGCCGGCAGCGTACTCGAGCAACAAATCGTCGCTGACGTGATGCTCGATCATGCCCGGTCCTCGTGTAGCGCGTCGCGCAACCGTCCGAACGCCAATCGCAGACGGGACTTGACGGTGCCAAGAGGCAACGCGAGCTCCTTTGCGATCTCGGCATGAGACTTGTGAAGGAAGAACGACATGCGAACGATAGTGGCCTGCTCGGCGGGCAGACTCGCGAGCGCATCCTGAACCCGTTTTGCGCGCTCTCCGTGTGCCATCGCGTCGTCGGGCAATGGCCTCGAGTCGGCGACGAGGGCAGCGTCGTCCATGTCCACCTCCGGCCGGCGGGTGCGGCGAAACGCGTCGATGTGGGCGTTGCGAGCAATCGCGTAGACCCACGTCGCAGCGGACGCCTTGGCCGCGTCAAACGCCACCGCCCGGCGCCAAACCTTGAACATCACCTCCTGGGCGAGGTCGTCCGCGACTGCGGAGTCCGCCCCCTGTCGCCGCAGGTACGCCTTCACTCTCGGTGCGAAATGGCGAAACAGCGCAAGAAACGATTGCCGGTCCTGCCGCGCCGCAACCGCGTGCAGAAGCGCCTCGGGTGAATCGACGTTCGCCACTAGGGCCTGCACGCCTGCCGCCTCTTCGGGATCGACAACCCGAACATACAGGCCGGATCGGCGGCGGGGTTGAAGCGGCTTGGGCTCCCAGCTCTGCAGCGCATGGGCCAACATACTACCAGTACGCGCCGGCGATGGCCCTGGATCACTGCGGGCTGCCTTCCGGCCTCGCGGCATGGCCCGCCGGCTGCTTGGCTGATCCAAGAAGCAGGCGGTGACGTATGGATGACTGGCGCGGGCTACGCCCGCGCGCGCCCGGTCCCCGCAACAGTGGGCGCAAAGGAGTTGCAGACATCGTGCGACGAATTGCAGTCATCGGGGCCGGTGCGGCCGGGCTGTCGGCCGCCTGGCTCTTGTCCCAAGAATACGACGTGGTTCTATTCGAGGCGAACCGGCGGCTCGGCGGACATGCGCACACCGTCCACGTACCTTGGCGCGACGGGTCGGTTCCGGTCGACGTCGGATTCATCGTCTACAACGAGGTGACCTACCCCAACCTCATCGGGTTCTTTGCCGCCCTTGGCGTTAGGACCGAGCCGAGCGACATGTCTTTTTCGGTCTCGCTCGATGGCGGCAGGCTGGAGTACGCGGGCCAAGACCGGATCGGCCCCCTGTTCGCGCAGCGGCGCAATCTCTTGCGCCCCACGTTCCTTGGCATGCTTGCCGACATGGTCCGCTTCTACCGGACCGCCAACGCGGAGATCCCGGAGGAGTTCGCCGGTTGGACCGTGGGCGAGTACCTCGACCGCGGGCGCTACGGCCGTGCCTTTCGCGAAGAACACATATTGCCGATGGCAGCAGCGATCTGGTCCGGCAGCTTCGCAACCATATCCGAGTTCCCGGCGGCGACGTTTCTGCGCTTCTATCAGAACCACGGCCTGCTTCGGTTCACGGATCGCCCCCAGTGGCGGACCGTGACCGGCGGCAGCCAGGAGTACGTCAGCCGGGTTGCCAATGCCCTGGGCGCGGCCGCCCTCCGGACGGCGACTCCCGTGCGCTCGGTGCGTCGGTGCAATGGCGGAGTGGAGTTGCTATTGCAGGACGGACACGCCGAGGAGTTCGACGGTGTGGTGATCGCCACACACGCGCCGCAGGCCCTGTCACTGTTGGCAGATGCGAGCGCAGAGGAACGTTCAACGCTTGGCGCCTTCCGCACCAAGCCGAACCACGCCGTCTTGCACAGCGATCCGTCACTGATGCCGAAGCGCCGCGCCGCCTGGTCCAGCTGGAACTACCTGGGTGAGCGAAACGGACCTGGCGAGCGCGTCACGTCGGTGACGTACTGGATGAACCGGCTTCAGAAACTGGATCCGGCGTTGCCCCTGTTCTTGACGCTCAACCCGGTCGTGCAGCCACGCCCCGATCTCGTGTTGGGCCGCTTCGAGTACGACCATCCGCAGTTCGACCGCGCCGCCATCGCGGCCCAGGGCCGCCTTCCGCGCTTGCAGGGCGAGCACAACACTTGGTTTTGCGGCGCCTGGCAACGATACGGGTTTCACGAAGACGCCGTGAGGAGTGCCGTCGCGGTCGCGGCGTGTCTTGGCGTGGCGCCGCCCTGGGCATCAGAGCCAACGCGTCCGTTGGCCGAAGCGGCATGAGCACGGGCCAAATCTATCGCGGCGCGGTTATGCACCGGCGGCATCGTCCGGTGGCCCACCGGTTCCGGTACCGGGTCTTTGCGATCCTGCTCGACATCGACCGCCTCGAGGCGTCGTTGCGCGGCATGCGCCTGCTTTCGTGGAACCGTTTCAACCTGTTCTCGTTTCACGATCGCGATCACGGACCGCGCGACGGCAGCTCTCTGGGGCCCTGGATAAAGGCGCGGCTGCACGAGGCCGGCATCGATCATGACGGCGGCGCAATCCGATTGCTCTGCTTCCCGCGCATCCTTGGCTACGTTTTCAACCCATTGAGCCTGTACTTCTGCCATCGTCTCGACGGCTCGCTCGCCGCGATCGTGTACGAGGTGAAGAACACGTTCGGCGAACAGCACGTCTATGTGCTGCCCGCGGCACATGGCGAAGGGCGTCACCGCTGCGCCAAGTCCTTCTACGTATCGCCGTTCATCGGCATGTCCGCGAGCTACCAATTCCGCCTGCGCGCCCCCGACGAGCGGCTGGCAATCTCGATCCGGGAAACCGACGAGCATGGATCGCTCTTGGACGCGGTGATGACGGGGAGGCGTGTGGACCTCACTGATTTCGCGCTGGTGCGTTGCTTCGTCGCCTACCCGCTCATGACGCTCAAGGTGATTGCCGCCATCCACTTCGAGGCGTTTCGCCTTTGGCGCAAGGGTCTGCCCATCTACCCGCATTCCGGGAGCTCCGTGATTCCCAGGAGCACCAGCCCCTGAGCGCCCTCGAACCTTGCATGCTTCCGTATGCGTGATCCACGGCGCAGCAGCCGGCGTACTACTCAAGAGTGACCAACCGTCCAACCAGGACAGTTCAACGCACATGACAATCGCCGCAACGCTTTCCCTTCCGCTTGCGCGCCTGCTGCTGCCGGAAGCCTTTCCGCGTTCTTACTTGGCCGCCGTGCTGCGTCGCGCGCTCCGGCGCGGCAGCCTCTCGGTGACGCTGCCGGACGGATCGCAAGAGCGGATCGAGGCGGCGCTACCCGGTCCGGCCGCGCAAATCGTCGTGCACCGCTGGAGGGCGCTGTACCGGCTGGCGACGTCCGGCGGCATCGGCTTTGCGGAAGCCTACGTCGACGGCGATTGGGACAGCGAGGACCCGTCAAGAGTAGTGGAACTTGCCGCCTGCAATCGCGAAGCGATGACCGGCGCCCTGGCCGGAGGTCTTTTGGCGCGGCTCGCGGCCCGGGTTCGCCATTTGCGCAACGCCAACACACGGACCCGCAGCAAGCGCAACGTCAGCGCGCACTACGACCTCGGCAACTCGTTCTATGCCCTGTGGCTCGACCCGAGCATGACCTATTCCTCCGGGATCTACCCGGCGAAGGACGCAACGCTGGAGGCCGCCCAGGAGGAGAAGTATCGACGCATGCTCGACCTTCTCGAGGCGACGCCCGGTCAACGCGTACTGGAGATCGGTTGCGGTTGGGGCGGCTTCGCGTGCTTTGCGGCGCGGCGCGGGATTCGCGTCACCGGGGTAACGCTGTCCCGAGAGCAGCTCGATTGGGCCTCTGCAAGGGTGCGCGCCGAGGGCCTGGACGACCGGGTCGATCTCCGCCTCGCCGACTATCGCGAACTCACCGGCCGGTTCGACCACATCGTTTCCATCGAAATGATCGAGGCGGTCGGGGAGGCCTATTGGCCGCAGTATTTCGGCAGGCTTCGCTCGCTGCTGGCGCCGGGCGGCCGTGTGGCCCTGCAGGTGATCACGATCGACGACGCGCTGTTCGATGAATACCGGCGAGACCCTGATTTCATCCAGACCCGCGTCTTTCCTGGCGGCATGCTGCCGTCGCCCGCCAAGCTGGCGGAGCACGCGACAGAGGCCGGCTTTCGTATTGCCGCGAACGCACGCTACGGCGAGCACTATGCGCGCACCCTCGGCGAGTGGCGGACACGGTACCGAACCGCCCTACCGCTGGTTGAGGCGTTGAGCTTCGACAGGCGATTCCGTCGCCTGTGGGACTTCTACCTTGCGTACTGCGAGGGAGGATTCCGGGCCCGCACCATCGACCTCCATCAGGTCGCACTAGTCACGAACCCCTAGCCTCCAAGGACGATCCCATGCGCATTTGGCATGCATGGGCGCTGGCTTTGGCGATCTCAATCGCGTCGCCAGCCAGCGCCCACAAGCCTTCGTTCAGCAATGGACAGTACGGCAGCCCCGACCGAGCTTACCCGGTGCAGAACGTCGGCCACTCCATCGTCGTCTAGCACGAGATCACCTGCACCGATCGCCAGCTCTGGCTGCGCTTCAGCGCGCCGCAAGCCGGCACTCCCCTGTTCGTTCAACTGGGCGTTCCGAAAATCGATCGACTGCAGGAGTATCGTCCCATGCTCGCCGTTGTCGCACCGGGCCTGGCGTCCCCGCAGAGCCAGCTGCCGTTCGCGATCCCTGCGGGCATGGGCGTCGAAGTACTCGGCGCAGAAACGCTTCGAGCCTTCCACGAGCCGTTCACCGGCACCGATTCATGGATTCTCGTCGAGCGGACCCTGGCGCTGCCCTCTCCCGGCAACGGTTTCATCGTCGCATGGGATCCCGAGGCGCGCCCCGGCAAGCTGTGGGTTGCGGTCGGCGAGAAGGAAACGTTCGGCGCGGCAGACCTTCTGCGGTTCTTCAGCTGGCGTGCGAACGCGCGAGATTTCCATGAGATCGGAGCGCCACCCGCAGGTGCAACCACGGCACGATGTGCGTGACGCGCGCTCTGCGGAGGCAACCACCTGCCTAGCGCCCCGGTCTGGCGCTCCCTACCGCAGTGTTTCCGGGTTGACCCTTCGTGCCGGGGAAGTCGTACCTACCGCGTCAGCGGCTTGAACTTGATGCGGTGGGGCTGGTCGGCTTCCTGGCCGAGGCGGCGGCGGCGGTCTTCCTCGTAGGCCTGGAAGTTGCCCTCGAACCACTCGATGTGCGAATCGCCCTCGAACGCCAGCATGTGGGTGGCGATGCGGTCGAGGAACCAGCGGTCGTGGCTGGTGACCATGACGCAGCCGGCGAATTCGGCGAGCGCGTCCTCGATCGCGCGCAGCGTGTCGACGTCGAGGTCGTTCGACGGCTCGTCGAGCAGGAGGAAGTTGGCGCCCTTCTTGAGCATCTTGGCGAGGTGCACGCGGTTGCGCTCGCCGCCCGAGAGCTGCCCGACTTTCTTCTGCTGGTCGGGGCCCTTGAAGGCGAACGAGCCGACAAAGGCGCGGCTCGGCATCTTGATCTTGCCGAGCTCGATCTCGTCGTTGCCGCCGGAAATCTCCTGCCAGACGGTCTTGTTGGCGTCGAGCGAGTCGCGCGACTGGTCGACGTAGCCGAGCACGACGGTCTCGCCGAGGATGAGCTTGCCGCCGTCGGGCTTTTCCTGACCGGTGATCATGCGGAACAGCGTCGTCTTGCCGGCGCCGTTGGGACCGATGACGCCGACGATGGCGCCGCGCGGCAGCTTGAAGGAGAAGTCCTCGATGAGCAGGCGGTTGCCGTAGCCCTTGCGCAGGTCCTTCGCCTCCAACACGTTCTCGCCGAGGCGCGGGCCGATCGGGATGACGATCTGCGCCGTCGCCTGCTGCTTGTCGTGCTCCTCGGAGAGGAGCGACTCGTAGGCGGAGACGCGCGCCTTGCTCTTGGCCTGGCGCGCCTTGGGCGAGGCGCTGATCCATTCGAGCTCGCGGGCGAGGGTGCGCTGGCGCGCCTCCTCCTTGCTGGCCTCCTGCTCCAGGCGCTTGGCCTTCTGCCGGAGCCAGCCGGAGTAGTTGCCCTCGAACGGGATGCCCTGGCCGCGGTCGATCTCGAGGATCCAGCCGGCGACGTTGTCGAGGAAGTAGCGGTCGTGGGTGATGGCGACGACGGTGCCCGTGTACTCGTGCAGGAAGCGCTCGAGCCAGGCGACCGACTCGGCGTCCAAGTGGTTGGTGGGCTCGTCGAGCAGCAGCAGGTCCGGCTTCTGCAGCAGCAGCCGGCATAGCGCGACGCGGCGGCGCTCGCCGCCCGAAAGCTTGGTGACGTCGGCCTCGCCCGGCGGGCAGCGCAGCGCGTCCATGGCGATCTCGAGGGTGCGCTCGAGCTCCCAGCCGTTGACCGCGTCGATCTTCTCCTGCAACTCGGCCTGCTCGGCGATCACCGCGTTCATTTCGTCGTCGGACATCGGCTCGGCGAATTTTGCGCTCACTTCCTCGAAGCGATCTCGTAGCGCCTTGACCTCGGCCATGCCCTCCATGACGTTGCCCATGACGTCCTTGTTGGGATCGAGCTGGGGCTCCTGGGGCAGGTAGCCGACGCGGGCCGTCTTCTCGGCCCACGCCTCGCCCTGGAACTCGGTCTCGACGCCGGCCATGACCTTCAAGAGCGTCGACTTGCCGGCGCCGTTGGGGCCGAGCACGCCGATCTTCGCCCCCGGAAAGAAGCTCAGCCAGATGTCCTTCAAGACCTGCTTGCCGCCCGGATAGGTCTTGGACAGGCCTTTCATGACGTAAATGTATTGGTAGGCGGCCACGTGCTTTCTTCCTGTTGGGGGTGGGGCGGCCTTTGCTAACGGATGGCCGCGCGGTTTGCAAATTCGCCGGCGGCGGCGGCCAAGCAAATTGCGGCGCTGGAGACACAGAAGTAGGGTCCGGCATGGGCGAGGCAAAGCGCAAGCAGCAGAGCGGGGAGTACGGGCCGGCGCTGACCGCCGGCGTCCGCCGCAACGTCGCGGCCGCGGTGCCCACGCTGACCGGCGCGAAGTTCGAGGCTCTGATGGCGAACCTGTTCGCCTTCGCCGAATCGACCTTCGCCAGCCCAGCCAAGGATCCGCCCAGGCGCGCCATCGCCTGCAAGGCGGGCTGCGCCTACTGCTGCGTACTCTACGTGCAGGTGACGCCGCTGGCGGCGATCCGACTGGCGCAGGTGCTTCAGGCGATGGACCCGCAGGCGCGCGCCGCCACCATGGCGCGGGTCGAGTCCGTGTACACGCGTGTACGCGGCAAGGATGCGGGCGCGCGCAACCTGTTGGCCATCCCCTGCCCGCTCATGGTCGACGGCCGCTGCTCGGTGTACGCGGATCGTCCGTTCGCATGCCGGGGCGCCAACTCGGCCGACGTCGAGGCGTGCCGCGCCGGCTTCGGCAGCGACCACGGCCCCAAGCTGCTGGCCTACATCCACCAGCGCCAGGTATTCGCCGCGGTCGGCAACGGGGTTGCCCAGGGGCTGCGCGACGCCGGAGTGCAAGACGACCTGCTGGAGCTGGTGGCGGCGCTGTCGCTGGCGCTCGCCCACGACGACCCGCTGGCGGCCTGGCGCTCGGGCGCGCTCGATTTCTCCTCCGCGCGCTGCCTGGAGGTTGCGAAGCAGCGCGCCAGCGCGCGCTGAACCAAGCGCTTATCGCCGCATCTGGGTGAAGACCACCAGGTTGTAGCCGTCCGGGTCGTACACGTAGCACTCGCGCAGGCCGTACGGCGTGTTGGCCGGCTTGCGGCTGATGGGATGGCCCGCGCTTTCGAAGCGGTGCGCCCACCCATCCACCTCGTCCACGCGAAAGTGCAGCACGACGCCGTCGCCGCGGGTGGTGCGCTCCCCGAGCCCGGCCAGGTTGCCCCCGAACTTCTCCGGGTCGCGATGCAGGTAGAGGCGCCAGCCGTCGAGCTCGACGACGGCGAACTCGGCGCCGCGCACCGCAGTTTCGCGGAAGCCGAATTGCGAGCGATAGAACGCCGCGGCGCGGGCGACGTCGCGCACGTAGAGCAGCGCGCCGTCGGCGTGCATCGATCCCTCCTTGGCGCTCATCGCCTGCACCGCGCCGCGGCCGCGCCGACGAGAGTGCCAAGCCACGTGACGGCGATGGCGCCGGCCAGGACGATGCCGAGCGCAATCCACGGCACCGCGTCGGGCGGACCGCCGATGAGCAAGGCGCGCAGGCCGACCGACGACTGATGCAGCGGCGCCAGGTCGAGCCAGCGCAACCAGTCCGGCGCGGCGGCGGGCGGCGCCAGCAGTCCGGCCGGCAGCGTCTGGTAGAAGACGAGCGGCACCGCGAGGAGGGCGAAGAAGCCGAGCAGGCTGAACAGGGCGGTGAAGACGGCCATGCTCGCCGCCATCGCCAGCCAGCGGAATACCCACAGCTCCCAGAACGCCGTCCACGCGTTGCCCAGCCAGGCGACCACCAGCACGCCCGTCAGGGCGGCCAGCACGGTGGCAAGGAGCGGCAGGAAGGTGCGCGCCATCATCGGCGCCATCGGATGGCCGCCGCGCACCAGCGGCCGCGTGCCGGTGTGCAGCAGGATGGCGCCAATTAGCGAGCCCAGCCACGACGCGAACGACAGCACGAACGGCGCCTGCAGCACGACAGGGTTCGCCGCCGCATGCAGCGCCATGGGCGTGACGAGCACCGGCGGACCCGGCGGCCGCGGTGCGCCTCCCGCTGGCCCCGCTGGAGCGCCTAGCGCCGGCGCCACTTGCGGGCCTTCCAGGGGCGTGACCGTTACGGGCGGCACCGGGACGGC
>VGER01000009.1 GCA_016869235.1 Alphaproteobacteria bacterium
TCGCCTCGACGATTTCGGGGTACATCTCCAGCACCGCGAGCGAGAGCGACGCGGTACAGCGCACTTCATGCCGGTCGAGCACCTCGAGCGTTCGCCAGAAGCCGACGCGGTTGCCGTAGTCGCGGATACCGTAATTCAGCACGTCTGGATGCGGCTGCCGCGGCCATGGGTCGCGCACGCGGGTCTTCGCCGGGAGGTATTCGTAGTGCTCGACGTTCGGCACGACCCAGACCGCGAGCCGCGCGCCGCCGGGCCAGGCGAGGCGAGGCCGCGCGGTGATCGGCGAGTAGTCGATGCGCTCGGCGTGCGGCGGCATGGCAACCCGGCTATCGGGCGGTGAATCCGCCGTCGACGCACACGATTTGCCCCGTAACGAAGGAGGTGCGTTCGGAAAGCAGGAAACTGACTGCCTCGGCCACCTCGCCCGCCTCGCAAAAGCGGCGCATCAGAATCGATTCGATCAGCGCCTCGTGACGTACCGCGTCGGCGCGCGCGGCCGCGGTCATGGGCGTGAAGATGGGTCCGGGGCCGACTGCGTTGACGCGAATGGCGTGTGTGGCAAGTTCGAGCGCGAGCGAGCCGACCAGGCCGTTCAGCCCCGCTTTGGAGGCTGCGTACGCCGCGCCGCGCGGATGACCGACCAGGCCGATCTGGCCGGCGTTTTCTTTTGCGCTGGAGCAGGTTTGGAGCAAATCCATCCTGCGGTTGATCACGGCAATGTCCCGTAGCGTGTTGAACGAAGCGTGGTAGCGGCTCGGGCGATGTCGATATCGAACTCGACGTGTAGGATTTTTATCCCACCTTTTCCACTATGCGCGACGGTATCGCCGCCCCGAGTGGCGGTCAAGCGTGCGCTGTTTGGCGAAGACTTCCCGCTCCCGATGAGGATTAACCCCTTGAGTGAGGTGCGCGGTGGGCTCGTCCGCGCCGCCGCGCAGGCGATGCGGCCAGCGCCCGGTCACGAGCGAAAAGCGCGTGGGCGAGCACACCGAGGAGTTGGCGTAGCCTTGGGTAAAGCGCAGGCCCGCCTGCGCCATGCGGTCGAGCACTGGCGAGCACCTCGATCGCCCGCCATAGCACCCCAGGTCGGCGTAGCCCAGGTCGTCGGCCATGAGGAAGACGAAATTGGGGCGCGCGCCCTTCACTCGCCCTTGATCCCCGTCTCGGCGATGATCCGGCCCCAGGCGGCGTGGCTGTCCTTCAGCACCTGCGAGAACTCCTCCGGCCCCGCCCCCGTGACGAAGATGCGCGCCGCCTTGTAGGCCGCCAGGACCTTTTCGTCTTTCAGTGCCTTTTCAGTCTCGGCATAAAGGCGCGCCACCACGTGCTTCGGCGTCCCGGCCGGCGCGAGCAGGCCGTACCAGGAAGGCTGGGTTTTCGCGTCGAAGCCTTCGACGCCCTGCGCGCCGATGCTCGCCACGCCGGGGAGTTCCTCCGTGCGGTCCGTGAGGTACACGGCGAGCGCCTTCAGGCGCCCCGCGCGGATGTGGGGCAAGGCGCCCGTCGTGGGCGTGAACATCACCTGCGTCTCCCCTGCCACCACGCTCTGGACCGCTGGCGCGTTGCCCTTGTAGGGCACGTGCGTGAGCTGCACGCCGGCGCGGCGGTTGAAGAGCTCACCGGCGATGTGCCCCGGCGAGGCCTTGCCCGCGGAGGCGTAGTTGAGGCGGCCGGGATTCGCTTTCGCGTAGGCCACCAGCTCCCGGAGACTCGCCGCCGGCACCGAGGCATGCACGATCAGCACCGAGTCGTAGGTGGCAAGGAGCGTCACCGGCGCGAAATCCTTCAGCGCGTCGAACCCCGCCCTGGCATAGAGGTGCGGATTGCTCGCGATGATGGTCGACAGCGTAAGCAGCACCGTGTGGCCGTCGGGCGCCGCCTTGGCCACTTCCGCGGCTCCGACGTTGCCCGCCGCGCCCGGCTTGTTCTCCACGATCACCGGCACGCCGAGCGACGCGGACAGGCGCTCGGCGAGCGGTCGGCCCAGCACGTCGAGCGGCCCTCCGGCCGGGAACGGATTGACCATCCGGATCGGCTTGGACGGGAACGTCTGCGCGGCAGCGGAGGCAGAAACGAGCAGTGCCGCAGCCAGACCGAGCACGATAGCCCGTGCCGGGCTCATGTCAGCGCTCCGGCCTGATGGCCACGCGCGGCGAGTGCCTCTCCAAGGGCGGCCTGGAGCACGCTGCGCTCCTCGCATCGGGCCGGGCAGAGCTTCGCCAGGATCTCCGGGTGCTCGCGCGCCTTGCCCGGGTTACCCCCCATCAGGTAGGCCTCGCCGAGGTACTCGTGCGCGCCCCGATGCCCGGGGTCCAGGCGCAGCGCCTCGTTGTAGTGGCGGCACACCACGTCCATGCGCGGGGCGCTCGACTTCCTCTCGGCGAAGGCGTACCGGTTGTGCGCGTCCGCATTGGCCGGGTCCTGCCCGAGGATCCGGGCAAGGTGGACCCTGGCCGAACCCCAATCCCCCCGCGCGATGGCTTCGCGGGCAGGCTCCAGCTTCTTCGGGTCCTTGTCCTTGTCGGGCGGGCTGGGAGTATCGGCCGCATGCGCGGCCCCCAGCGTGATCGCGGCTATGATGAAGTCATGCGACAGGGTTGGCTTCACCGGTCTCTCCTAGGAATGATGCTCGGCGCTACGTTAGCATGGGCCGCGCCGGTCACGCGCGAGGAGGCCCTGGCCGGCCGCCCAGCAGCCCGGATCCGGCCGCAGGAGCGATCGTTGTGCGGCGCGACTCGGAAGGAAATTCCTATCCCTTTCGTTTCTCTGAGCGCGGATGTTCATTTGAGGCTCGCGCCGCGGCGTGCCTAGGCGCGCAGCCCACGCCACGGGGCGGAGCTCGTGGGACAATATCGGTGCTGATTCCGCGCGGTCCGTCCCTTGACTCCAGCTCCTGTGCTTCTCACCGGCGGTAGCGCCAGCATCGTTTTGTGAACGTCTGAAGCTTCCCGGGAGCAACACATGAAGATCGCCGTTCTGGGCGGGGGCAACGGCGCGCATCGCGCCTGTGCAGCCGGGCGCAATCCTCGCCGTGATCGGCTGCGGCGCCGTGGGACTGAACGCGGTGCAGGGTGCACGGCTCGCCGGCGCCGGCATGATCATCGCCATCGATCGCGCCCAAGAACGGCGCGAGCTTGCGCGGGTGTTTGGTGCCACGCAGGTCGCGGGCGAGGACGCCATCGACGCGGTGACAGTCGCGAGCAATAACCGCGATGCCGACTATAAGTTCGAGGCGGCGGGCAATGCGCAGGGCTTCCGGCTCGGCACCGAGATCGTGCGGCCGGGTGGCCATCTCGTGTTCCTGGGCAAGGTCTCAGTCGGTGACGACGTGTCGTTCCGCTGGGGCTCGCTGATGGGCGAGAAGAAGATCACGCGCTCGAGCTACGGCGGCGCGCGGCCCAGGCGTGATTTCCCGTGGCTCGCCCGCTGCTATCTCGAGGGCAAGCTGAAGCTCGAGGAGCTGATCACCGCGCGCCTGCCTCTGGCGCGCATCAACGACGGCTTCGATGCCATGCGGCGAGGCGACGGCATCCGCACCGTCGTCCTGCCGTGGCAGTAGTCGCTCAGTTGGCTGCGAAGCAGTAGAGCACTCCTGTGCCGGGCGACCTTCGCGCGGTCGCCTGATGTAACCGCCAAGTTTGGCAGGTCTACTCTTTCAGGCAGGTATTGAAGTAACGGTGGCATGCATCAGGCTTAGGAAGCCTTCGTTCAATTGCCTCAAGTCGAAGCTTCTGGAGTTGACCCGCTTTCGTGGGCACCTCAACCTTGAAGGGAAAGCAGTCCACAATGCCAGCAACGAAGCCGTCGTACGCGGCGCAATTCCGACAACAGATAGTCGAACTGGTGAAGGCCGGGCGCAAGCCCGCCGAGCTGCAGCACGGGTTCGGCTGTAGCGCGCGAAGCAGCTGGAGCGCGACATCCTGGCAAAGGCTACGGCCTGGTTCGCCGGCAAAGGCGACAAGACGTCCAACGGGTCTACGAACTCGTGATCGCGATTCAGGCCGAGCTTCCTGTGCGCGCGATGTGTCGAGTGTTTGGTGTGTCGGAGAGCGGTTATTACGCCTGGGAGGGACGCCAGCCCTCGGCGCGTGCGATTGGCGATGCCGAGCTGACGGTGCGCATCCGCCACTATCACGCGCGCTCCAAGGCCGCCTACGGCGCACCGAATATCCTCGAGGATCTGCGCGACAAAGGGAACCGCATCGGCAAGAAACGTGTCGCCCGTCTGATGAAGGCTGACGGGCTTCGCGGCGTGTGCCGCCGGAAGTGGATCACCATGACCCAGCGCGATGTCGATGCAACGCCCGCGGCCAATCTCGTGCAGCGCCAGTTCCATCACCTACATTCCAACTTGGGCGGGATTCCTGTTCCTGGGGGTGGTGCTGGATCCCTTCAGCCGCCGGATCATCGGTTGGACATTGGCCGGGCACCTGGGAACGGAACTAATGCTCTCGGCGCTCAACATGGCGATCGGACAGCGGCGCGCAACCGAGGTCGTGCATCATTCCGATCACGGCACGCAGTACACCTTGATCGCTTTCGGCCTGCGCTGCAAGGAAGCTGGTGTGCGGCCTTCCATGGGAACGGTGGGCGATGCCTACGACAACGCGATGTGCGAGAGCTTCTTCGCGACGCTAGAGTGCGAGCTGCTTGATCGCCGGCGCTTCCAAACCAAGGCCGAGGCGCGCATGGCGATCTTCGAGTTCATCGAAGGCTGGTTCAACCAGACGCGGCGTCACTCCAGTCTTGGCCGCATCTGGCCAATCGAGTTCAAGCGGCGTCATTCGCCAGAGAAGCGCTCCGCGCGCAGCCTGTGGATAACCGCTTGTGACCCAAGCGCTAAACCGTCGACGGAAACGGGGCAATTCCAGGTTCGCTCGCCCGCCCGAACTCCGGCGGGCGAGCGAACCCTCATCCTCGCGCAGCCGGCGATAGTGCAGTAAAGTAACAATGATCCTGGTACAAAAAAACGGTCACGTCAGTGCGTCCGCGGGACCTGCCGCTCCCTCCCGCGCTCGTCTGGCAGCTCATGGGGGACGCTCACGCGTCCAAGGACAGCGCGATTGCACCCTGAAGCACGGCACCTCCTCGACTCGCTCGAAGCGCGCGGCCTGCCTGCGCTGATGGCCGAAGCACGGCGCCTGCGCGAACAGGGCCACGGGCGCCTCGTCAGCTACTCGCGCAAGGTCTTCATACCGCTCACGCGCCTCTGCCGCAACGTCTGCGGCTACTGCACGTTCGTCAAAGGACCGCGGCAGGTCGACCACCCCTACTTGCGCCCGGAGGAAGTGCTGGAGATCGCCCGCCTCGGCCGCGAGGCCGGCTGCCGCGAAGCCCTGTTCACCCTCGGCGACCGTCCCGAGGCGGTGCATGAATCCGCCCGCGCCGTGCTCGCCGAGATGGGCTATGCCTCCACGGTCGACTACCTCGCCGCGATATGCCAGCGGGTACTCGCCGAGACGGGCCTCTTGCCGCATGTGAATCCCGGCGTGCTGAGCGAAGCCGAGATGCTGCGCCTGCGCGAGGTCTCGGTATCGCAGGGCATGATGCTCGAGAGCACCGCCGACAGGCTCTGCGCGCCCGGAGGCGCGCATTTCGGCAGCCCGGACAAGGTCCCCGCCGTGCGCCTCGCGGCGCTGGAGGTGGCAGGCCGCGCGCGCATCCCGTTCACCTCCGGCATCCTCATCGGGATCGGCGAGACGCGGCTGGAGCGCATCGACGCGCTGCTCGCGCTGCGCGACCTGCACGAGCGCCACGGCCACATCCAGGAAGTGATCGTGCAGAACTTCCGCGCCAAGGACGACACGCGCATGCGCGGCCACGGCGAGCCGGATTTCGACGACCTGCTGTGGACGGCAGCCGCCGCACGCGTGGTGCTTGGCGCCGAGGCAAACATCCAGATCCCACCGAACCTGAGCGAAGCGCGCTTCCCGGAACTGCTTGCCGCAGGCATAAACGACTGGGGCGGCATCTCTCCGGTCACCGACGACTACGTCAACCCCGAGCGTGCCTGGCCGCAGGTCGACAAATTGGAGTACGCGACCCGCGCCGCAGGTCTGGCGCCGCTGCAGCGGCTCGCCATCTATCCGGCGTATGCCTGCGAACCCTCGACTTGGCTCGCTCCGGCACTGGCGAGCCGCGTGCTAGATGCAATTGATGCAAACGGCTACCCGCGCAGCGACGTATGGAGCCCCGGTATCGCCAACTCGGCGCCGCCGGTGTGCGGGCATCCGGCCAGCGGGAGCGGATCCCTGGACGCCTTGCTGGAGCGTGCTGCCGCGGGCGAACGGCTGGACGAGGCCGGTCTCGTGCGCCTCTTCGCCGCGCACGAAGGCGAGCTTGCCGAAGTCATCGCCTGCGCCGACCAGCTGCGCCGCAAGACCTCGGGCGACGGCGTGCGCTACGTGGTCAACCGCAACCTGAACTACACCAACGTGTGCAGCTTCCGCTGCACGTTCTGCGCGTTCTCCAAGGGCAGGACCGCCGAAGCCCTGCGCGGCGCACCCTACGACCTCGCGCTCGAGGAAGTGGCGCGTCGCGTCGAGGAGGCCTGGTCGCGCGGTGCCACCGAAGTCTGCATGCAGGGCGGCATCCATCCCTCGTACACCGGCGACACCTACCTCACCCTGCTGCGCACGGTGAAGGAAGCAGTGCCGCGCATGCACGTGCATGCGTTCTCGCCGCTGGAGGTCACACACGGTGCGCACACGCTCGGCATCTCCATTCCCCGGTTCCTGGAAAAGCTGCGCGACGCGGGGCTGGGGTCGCTCCCCGGCACCGCTGCCGAGATCCTGGACGACGAGGTGCGTGCGCAGATCTGCCCGGACAAGCTGAAGACGCAGGAATGGCTGGACGTGGTCGAAGCAGCGCACCGCGCCGGCCTGCGCACTACGGCGACCATCATGTTCGGCCACGTCGAGCGCCCGGTGCACTGGGCGCAGCACCTGCTTTGCGTGCGCGACCTGCAGGCACGGACTGCAGGCTTCACCGAATTCGTGCCCCTACCCTTCGTGCACATGGAAGCGCCGATGTACCTGAAAGGCCGCGCGCGGCGCGGACCTACCTGGCGCGAGAACCAGCTGATGCATGCGATCGCCCGTATCGCGCTGCACCCGCTGGTGCCGAACATCCAGGTGTCGTGGGTGAAGCTCGGCCCTGCCGCCGCCGCGCTATGCCTGCAGGGTGGTGCCAACGACCTCGGCGGCACGCTGATGAACGAGAGCATCTCGCGGGCCGCCGGCAACGAGCATGGCGAGGAACTGCCGCCGGCGCGCATGGACGCGCTGATCGAGGGCATCGGCCGCGTGCCCAGCCAGCGCAGCACCCTCTACGGCCCGGCAGACCCGGACCAGTGCGCGCGCAGCTACGCCGCGCCGGCACTAGCGCCCGTGGTGCTGACGGCGGTGACCACCCGGTCGTCCGGGATACCACGCCGCTCCTGCCCCGCGCCGCAGCTCTAGCCCGGCCCGGCGCCGGAGCCGGGCCGCGCGCAGTTTCGGTACTACGGATCGCCGCGCCACAGCACGAGATCCTCGGGCAGGTCGAGGTCTAGCGACAGCAGCGGGTCCTCGTGCACGAGGCTGGCGAGACCCGCGTCACGCGCAGCCTGCAGGTGCTTATCTAGGCTGTGCTCGCCGAAGCGAAACAGGTCTATCCGGGCCGGCACGATTCCCAGCAGGTTGGTGCCGCTACCCCGCCGGTCCGCCACAACAACCACGCCCTGCCCGATCTGCTCGAGTGCGCCGACGACACCGCGGATCGCACCGGCCTCAATGCGCGCCAGGTCCGCGGGCACGACCAGCAGCGCCTGCGCGCCGGCTGCCACTGCCGCCTCGCCCGCGAGCCGGAGCGCGGGGTTCAGGTCCCCGGGCACGGGCTCGGCGACCACCGTCATGCCTCGTGCACTAGCTTCGTGCCCGATCGCGCTGCTTGCGGTGACGACGAAGGTGCGCGCCGCGCCGAACACGGCGGCGCAGACCTCCAGCGTGCGGCGCGCCATCTCCAGGTTCAGCGCCGAGCGTTCTTCCGCGTTGAGAACGCGGTGCAGGCGCGACTTGCCCCAGCCGGGATCCTTCAGCGGCACCAGCGCGGCGATGCGAAGGCTCACCGGACGAGGCGCGCCAAGCAGGCGCGCGCGAGCCGCTCGCGGCCAGCGTCATCGCGCATCAGCGCATCCTCGACGGCCGCCACGATGCCCAGCGCCTCGATCTGGGGCGCCAGCGCCGCGTCCGACCGGTCAATGACCAGCGTGCGCACGATGCCGCGATACCAGCGCGCGATCTCCAGCGCGCCGGGCTGCGCGCCGAGTTCCTGCATCAGCTTCGCCGCGGGCCCCTTCACCGCCTTGCCGGCGATGATCGGCGACACCGCTAGCACCCTCGGGCAGCGGGCAACAACATCTCGCACGCCGGGGATGGCGAGGATGGGCGCGATGCTGAGGTAGGGGTTTGACGGGCAGATGACGATGCCCTCGAGCGCAGGATCCGCCAGCGCCGCCGCGAACTGCGGCGACGGCCGCGCCGCGCTGGCCTTGTGGTACTCGATACGCGAGACGCGTGGCTTGCAGCGCTCGCGCACGAAGTAATGCTGGAAATCCAGCTCCCCCTTTTCGGTGTGCACGACCGTGCGCACGGGGTCGTCCGACATCGGCAGCACCGCGTGGCGCACGCCGAGTCGTCCGCAGAGGGCGCGCGTGACCGACGTGAGCGATTCGCCGGAGCGCAGGCAGCGCGTACGCTCGATGTGCGTGGCGAGATCCTTGTCGCCGAGCTGGAACCACGTCGGTCCGCCGAGCGTCGCCATCGACTGCATGAAATTCCACGTCTCACCCTCGCGGCCCCAGCCGGCCTGCGGATTGGCGACGCCGGCCAGCGTGTACATCACGGTGTCGAGGTCGGGAGAAACATGCAGTCCGAGATGATCGAAATCGTCGCCCGTGTTCACCACCACCGTCAGTTCGCCGGGCGACAACGCGCGCGCCAATCCCGCGGCGAGCTTCGCGCCGCCGACGCCGCCGGCCAGGGCGAGGATCACCGGAACAGGTCCTTGTTCCCGGGGCGCAGCAGTTCCCGGGCGTTGCCGTCGGTCCGCGGCAGTACGGCGCCGCGGATCAGGATCACTGGGCGGCCTTCGCCGCCCTGCCCCATTACGAACGAGGCCGCCGCTGCGAGCTCATCGGCAAACCCGGTCTCGGTAGTCTGCAGCGCCCGGCCGTACAGGTCTGGCGTGCCCCGCAGGTCGAGAAGCCCGGGCAGGCCGCTCGCGCCGATGCAGCTGCCCACGGTACCCAGCCGCCACGCGCGGCCGATGCTGTCGTTGATGATCACGCCGACCTCGATGCCGGCCCGTTCGCCGATGCGCTGCCGCAGCCGCTTCGCGCTCGCATCCGGATCCTCCGGCAGCAGCAGCACCCGGGCACGGCCCGAGGCATCAGGCTCCACGTTCGACTGGTCGATGCCGGCGTTCGCCAGCACTAGGCCGCGGCGATCCTCAACCACCAGCACGTTCGGCACCGCGCGCAGCACCGTACGCGACTCGCGCAGCACCAGTTCGACGACGTGGGGATCCTTGAGGCAGGTCGCCGCGAGTTCCCGCGCGCGCGGCGACGGCATCACCTCGTCCAGGAAGGCGTAGCGGCCCTCGGCCTTGGATACCACCTTCTGCGCGATTACGAGGACGTCGCCGCGGGCGAGCGCGATGCCGGACTCGCCGGCCGCGCGCAAGACGCGCGCCGCGAGGTCGTCCCCCGGTTCGACACGTCCGACGCCCTGCAGGGCGACCAACTCTAGCCTGCCCGCCGTGCCCATGCCCCGCGGCTCAGGGAATCCCGGTGATCGAGATACCGGCGTCCGGCACCTTGTACGCGCGGTTGATGAAGATGAGCAGCGACGTGAGCGCTTCAGCAGCCGCAGAATTCGCCAGCGGGCCTGCGTTGATGCCCTTCAACCCAGCATCCGCCACCAGTTGCACCACGCGCAGCCGGGCGTCCTTGTCGTCCGCGCAGACCAGCACGTCGCAGGCGATCTGCGTGTCTAGCTTCTTCAGCTTGTGCGCCGAGACGTTCTGGAACGCCGACACCACCTTCACGCCCTCGCCCAGCTCCTTCTGCACGGCGACGACGCTAGAGCCGCCCTCGGGCAGCTGCACCGTCGACACCTTGGGCGGCACCAGCGGCACCGTCACGTCGACGAAGATCTTGCCCTGCAGCACATCCTTCAGCGACTTCGCGGTCGGCATCTGCCCTGGGAACGGCACCGCCAGCACCACGATGGTGGCCTTCGACGCCGCCGCAGCGCTGTCGTCGCCCTGGATGCTGCCGGAGGGCAGCAGCGCGGACAGTTCCGCCGCAGCCTGCGCCGCCTTGGCGCCGTC
The DNA here is from genome assembly GCA_016869235.1 of Alphaproteobacteria bacterium. GTDB lineage: Bacteria > Pseudomonadota > Alphaproteobacteria > UBA2966 > CAIVPW01 > CAIVPW01. The sequence continues at coordinate 10,372 of VGER01000009.1, forward strand.
GCGCGAGCCGATGATCACACGATGCCCGGCCGCGGCCCAGCGCAGCGCAAGCCCGCCTCCTTCGGCTCCGGTGCCGCCGATCACGGCGATGGTTTCGGGTTGCTGCGTCGTCACTTGTCCACTTTCTGCGTTTCGAAATACCGCCACCTTGCTTCGGCGTCAAGTGCCGGTTCGAAACCCTCGGCATAAAGGTCGCACAGGTCGACCTCGCGGCCGTGCGCCTGCGGGGGCCCAACCATGGTCGCCTTCAGCGCACCGTGCAGGCTGTCGCCCAGCGGGTGGGCGTGCAGGACGAGGACGCGCATTGCGTGGCGCGACGGCTAGTTCGTCTTCATGATCTCGCCGGGATTGGCGCGCGGGTCGCGCGCCTTCCAGGCGCCGGCCACGACCGCAGCGATGAACTCGGCGACGTGGCGATTGAAAGCCTCCGGCTCCTCGAGGTTCAGCGTATGGCCGCTCTTAGGCAGCACCGCGAGACCGGCGGCAGGGATCGCCATCTTCATGAACAACCCGGGTTGCAGGCAGTGGAAATCCTCGTCACCGACCATCACCAGCACCGGCAGCGACATCTGGCGCAGCCCGTCCTCGAGGTCGTAGATCGAAGGGCGGCGCGCTTGGACGCCGCGCATGGTCATTGCCGAGCCCTTGGCGGAGTGCTCGCCCAGTTGCGCGGCGAACTCCTGCCAGCCACGCAGATCCTTCGCTTGGTACTGCACGCGCGTCCCCGCCAGCGAATAGGTCTTCGCGAACTGCTTCGATCCCTGAGTCTCAAACTGCTTCGCCACCTCTAGCGAAACGTCGCGGAAGTAGGCCTCGTACTGCTTCTCGGCGCCGTAGCCGGCGCCGGCGACCACCAGCGACAACGCGCGTTCCGGCGCCCGAAGGCCCAGGTGCAGCGTGGCGAAGCCTCCCATTGAGAGACCGACCACGTGCGCCTTCGCGATCGACGCCGCATCCATCACCGCGAGGATGTCGGTCACCGCGATCGCCTGCGAGTAGGCGTCGAGGGATTCGGGCACGTCGGAGGGCGGGTAACCGCGCGCGCCGAAGGTCACGCAGCGGTGGCGCCGCGAAAAGTAGCGCATCTGCGGCTCCCAGCTGCGGTGGTCGCCGCCGAACTCGTGCACGAACACGATCGGCGTGCCCGCCCCCGCCTCCTCGTACCAGAGCCGCACCCCATCCTTCGTCGTCGCATACGCCATCGTCAATCTCTCGGAAACTAGAAAAGCGGCGGCAGGTCCTTCTTCCCGCGCGCGTGCTGGACCGCCTCGGGGAGTACCGCAGCGAAGGCACCCGCCCACTCCCGCGGCACCGTAGTGCTGACCTTGATGAAGCGGTGCCCGAAGCGCGCCGTGTGGTACGCGCCCTGGCGCACCTGGATCCCATGCTCGGCGAACGCGGCGACGATCGCCTCGGGCTTCAAGCCTGTGCCCTCGCACTCGACCACCAGGAAGTTGGCCTGGGACGGATACACCGCGACCGACAGGCCCGGCACCTTGTCCACCGCGCGCTTCACCGTCGCCTGGTTGGCGCGCTGGATCTCCTGCACCGTCGCCATCCATTCGCGTTTCACCGACAGGCCGGCGAGCGCCGCCTTTTGCGAGATCACGTTCGCTCCCAGCGGCGCCATCGACGACGCGCCTATCCTCTCCAGCAGCTCCGGCCGCGCCACCAGCGCGCCGAGGCGCAGGCCGGCAAGCCCCAGCCACTTCGAGAAGCTCACCGCCGTCACCGTGCCCTCCGGGTAGAAGCGCGCGGCCAGCGTGTGCCGCTCGGCGAAATCGCGGTAGGTGCTGTCGTGGATCAGCGTGGCGCCCGCCCGGCGCGCCACCGCCGCGATGCCCTCGATTTCCTCGGCGCTCGCGCAGGTGCCCAGCGGATTGTTCGGATCGACGAAATAGATGATGTCGATCTTTCCGTCGACCGCCTCGGCGAGACGCGCTGGGGACAGGCGCCAGCCGTGTTCCGCGCCGTAGATCGGGATTTCGGTGATCTGCATGCCCGCCTGGCGCGCGAACAGGAGCGGCCATTTCCAGCTCGGATCGGTGGTCACGAAACCCCGCCCCGGCCGGCACAGCGCGCGGCAAGCGGTGCCCAATGCCGCCACCGCGCCGTCCGAGACCAGCGCGGAAAAGCCCTCCAGGCCGAGATCGGCGACGATGCCCTCCCGCAGCGCCTCGATGCCCGCGGGCGGCGCATAGGCGTGGAAGGATTCGTCGTCGACCGCGGCATGCAAGGCTTCGCGCACCTTCGGGTGCATCGGAATGTGATTAGTATTCTGCCCCATCCACACCAGGCTCGAGTTGGAGAACAGCCGGTCGAAGTGGCGGTTGCGGATGTCGAGTTCGCCCATGGCTGCCCCTAGATGATCGAACCGCGCGACGCGATACCGCCGTCAATGGTGACGATGGTGCCGGTGATGTACCCGGCGCGGGGGGAAGCGAGGAACACCATCAGGTCCGCCACCTCCTCCGCGGTCGCCGGCCGGCCACCCGGGTAGAGTTGGTAGAGCTCCTTCCAGCGGTTTTCGTCGCCGTGCATGTCGAGCGCACGGCGCTTCATCAGTTTCACCATCCGGTCGGTCGCCACCGGACCCGGGTTGACGCCCACCACGCGCACCCCCTTGTCCAGGCTGACGCCGCCGAGCGCCCTCGTGAACGACATCAGCGCGGCGTTGCCGGTCGAGCCCATGATGTAGCGCGCGTCCCAGTTCTCGCCGGAATTGCCGATGTCGTTGACGATCACGCCGGTGCCGCGCTCGCACATCTTCGCGTACAACACCCGGGTCAGCGAGATGTAGCCGAACACCTTCAGATCGAAGCCGTGGCGCAGCGCAACGTCGTCCACCGCGTCGATCGGGCCGGACGGGATGTCACCCGCGTTGTTGACCAGGATGTCGACGACGCCCGCACGCCCGGCCAGATCCCGCATCTGCGCGTCGGTCGAGAGATCCATGGCGTACACGCTCACCGGCACTTTACACTCGGCCGCGATCGCCTTTTTCGCCGCCTCCAGTAGTTCCGCCGAGCGCGCGGCGAGATGCAGCGAGCACCCCTCCCTCGCGAACGCCCACGCCGAAGCAAGGCCGATACCCCTGGAGGCGCCGGTGATCAACACGCTCTTGCCCTGCAGGTCCAGTTTCACATTGGTCCTTTCGTTGGGGATTCCGGGACGAGCCCCAACTCGCGCAGGATCTCATCCGTATGTTCGCCCAGCATGGGCGGCGCCACTGCCGCCTGGTCGTCGCGTCGGCCGTCCAGGCGCACAGGGCGTCGGATCGAGGTGAGCTCGCCCTTCTGCGGGTGGCGCAGGGTGGTGAAGCTGTCCATCGCCCGCACCTGCGGGTCGGCCATCACGTCCTCGATGTCGTTGATCGAGGAGAACGGGATGTCGGCGCCCTCGAACAGCTGCAGCCACTCCGCGCGGTCCTTCTTCGCGAACGCCTCCCGGGCGATGTTCCACAGCGCCTCGTAGTTGGCGACCCGTCCCTCCAGCGTGTGAAAGCGCGCATCGTCAACCAGGTCAGCGCGGCCGATGGTCTCGACGAACTGCTCGTAGAACTTCTGCCGCGAAGACATGTGCGTGACCACCAGCTTGCCGTCGCGGCAGCGGAACGCAAACGCCAGCGAGTTGCGGATGCGCAGGAACGCGTCCGAATGCTCGCCGTTCTGCGTCAGGTAGCCGAACGGCTCCGGCATGAAGGCCATGGTCGCCTCGATCATGTTGACCTCGACGCGGCGCGCGATGCCGGTGCGCGCCCGCTCGAACAGCGCGGCAAGGATGCCGTAGGCCGCGTACTGGCCGGTCACGTTGTCGGAGATCGTGGTCCCGGTTAGGCGCGGATGCTCCGGATCGAGGAACTGGCTGTACATCCCGCTCAGGCCCTGCGCGATGGAATCGAAGCAAGGCCGCGCCGAATACGGTCCTACGGTGCCGAAGCCGGTGATGGAGCAATGGATCAGCGACGGGTTCAGTTCCCGCAGCTTCTCAGCGGTGAAGCCAAGCCGGTCAAGCACGCCGGCGCGGAAGTTGTCGAGCAGCACGTCGCTGCGCTGCACCAGCTTCTGCATCGCCGACCGGCCAAGGTCGGTGCGCAGCGAAATCGCGATGCTGCGCTTGTTGCGGTTGTACGAGCAGTACTGTGCGCTGTAGTTGCCGCCGCCGTAGCTGCGGAACGGATCGCCGCCGTCCGGGTTCTCGACCTTCACCACCTCCGCGCCCATGTCGGCGAGCATCACGCCGGTCAGCGGCGCGGTGATGAAAGTAGACAGCTCGACGACGCGGATGCCCGCCAGGGGCCCTGTCATGGCCATTGCCTCATCGCCCCCTGGCGATTTTGCGCTTAGTGCCCCTGGCTTGCGCTTCCTTGAAAGACGCGTACACCGGACTGTAGGTCTTCGAGTCGAGGAAGCCGTGCAGGCCGGCGTGATACGACTGATCCGCGTCGCCGACCTGGATCGCGACCTTTTTTTCCTGCATGTAGTCGGCAGCCTCGGGAATCCCCATCGAGCGCACCATGCGGATCGCCTGCTTGGTGGCGCGCAGCGTACGTTGGCTCTTCGCCATCAGCTTCTCGGCGAGTTTCGTCACTTCTGCCTTGAGGCGAGCCTTGGGCACCGACAGGTTGACCAGGCCTATGCGCGCCGCCTCCTTGCCGTCGAACGGGTCGCCGGTGCAGGCGTAGTACATGGCGTGGCGCGGCAGCACGGTGTCGGCAAGGGCCTTGCTGACCATGCCGCCGGGCAGGATGCCCCAGTTCACTTCGGAAAGCGAGAACGTGGTGTCGTGCGCGGTGATGGCGAAGTCCGTCGCCAAGAGGTGGCTGAACGCGCCGCCCACGCAGTAGCCCTCCGCCATCGCGATGGTCGGCTTGTCGAACATCGACAGCCGGTCCCACTGCCAGTGGTTCGACATCAGGCGCACGCGCTTGCCTTCGGCCGGATTGTTCTCAAGGGCGCGAAAGAACTCCTTCAGGTCCTGGCCCGCCGAGAACACGCCGCCCGCGCCGGCGATCACCACGACCTTGGTTTCCGCATCGGCCTCGAGCTCGTCCAGCGTTTCGCACATCTCGGCGTGCAGCGGCGGATTCATCGCGTTCTTTTTCTCCGGCCGGTTGAGGTAGGTCCAGGCGATGCCGTTCTCTCGCACCACCTTCACGAACTTGCGTTGCTTCAGCTTCATTGTGGGCTCCTGTTGCCGTATCGATCGAGAATAAGCGGAGGGTCAGCCGTAGCGCGAACCGCCGCCGAACCAGTCGTCGAAGCGGGGCGCGGTGCGGATGATGATGCTGCGCTTGCGCATGTGTTCCTTGAGCGCCGCCCAGCCGTTCTCCTTGCCCCAGCCGCTGGCGCCGAACCCGCCCCAGATTGAGCGCGGGTCGTTCTTGTGATGGTCGTTTACCCAGATCACGCCGGCGCGGATGCTGCCCGCAAGCCGGTGCGCGCGCGTGACGTCCCGCGTCCACACTGCGGCCCCAAGCGCGAACTCGCTGTCGTTGGCGAGCGCGAGCGCCTCGGCCTCGTTGCGAAAGCGCGTCACCGAGACCACCGGGCCGAACACTTCCTCGCGGAACAGGCGCATCCCCGGCGTCACGTCGGCGAAGATCGTCGGCGGCACGTAGTGGCCGCCCTTCAATGCGTCCGCCAGCGCAGGCGCCGTGCCGCCGCAAGCGAGCCTCGCGCCATTGGCCTTGGCGCTCTCGATGTGCGCGAAGCAGCGATCGCGCGACGCCGCCGAAATGACCGGCCCGATATCGGTCTTGGCATCTGCCGGGTCGCCGACGACGAGCCGCGAGGCCTGCGCCGCGAACGCCTCGACGAACCGCTCGTAGATCGCCTCCGCCACCAGGAACCTAGCGCCGGAAACACAGGTCTGGCCTGAGGCGATGAACGCGGCAAACAGGGCCCCCGCCACCGCTTCCTCCAGCGGCGTGTCCTCGAACACCAGGATCGGCGTCTTGCCGCCCAGTTCCAGCGTGCACGGAATCAGGCGCGAGGCAGCGACGGCCGCCACGCGGCGCCCCGTGGCCGTGCCGCCCGTCAGGTCGATCATCTGTACCTCGGGAGCGGCGCAAACCAGCGCGCCCGTTTCTCCCGCACCGGTGACCACGTTAATGGTCCCTTCCGGCATGCCGGACTCGCGGGCCCATTCGGCGAGCAGGAGCGGGGTGACCGGCGCCAGCTCCGAGGGCTTGACCAGGCAGGTATTTCCAGCGGCGAGCGCTGCGGCGATCTTCTTCACCAGGATCAGGATCGGGTGGTTCCACGGCGTGAGCAGCGCGCAGACGCCGACCGGCTCGTAGTGCGTCAGCGTGACGAACCCGCCCTTGACCCGATTGGACTCGCCCTCCAGGCCGGCGGCGATGCTGCCGAAGTACTCCAGCCATTCCGGAATCCGGCTCATCTGCGCCGACATCTCCCGGATCGGGCGGCCGGTGACGGCCGACTCGAGTTCGGCAAGCCTGCCGATGCGCGAACGGATGAGGTCGGCGAATCGATCGAGATGCCGCCCGCGCTCCAGCGGCTCGAGCGCGCGCCACGCCGGCCACGCGGCCGCGGCCGCCGCTGCCGCAGCCGCGACATCGTGGCTGTCGGCCACCGGAACCTGCCCGAGCGGCACCAGGGTCGCGGGACTCGGGACGTCGATGACCCCGCGGCCGTGCGGGTCGCGCCACTGCCCGCCATAGTGCAACAGGTAGCGTGTCACAAGTCTTCCCCTGCAAGCTCGATCAGGTCCGCTGCGCCTAGCGTTGCGCGCGCAAGGAGCATCGACGCTTCAGGCAGGATGCGCCGCGCGTAGAAACGGCCGAGCGCGAGTTTATGCCGATGGAAGGCGAGATCGCCCCTGCCTTGCGAAACCGCGGCCGCCCCGATCCGCGCGTACTCGAGCCACACCCAGCCGAGGGACACCAGGCCGAACAGCCGCAGGTAGTCGGTCGCGCCGCCGGCCGCAGCGGTCACATCGCCTCCGGCACGCTGCTGCATCCACGCGGTGGCCTGCCCTAGAGAGCTGAGCGCGGTCCGCAGCGCCTGCGCGATGTCGGCGAGCGCCGCATCGCCCTCAGCCGCGGCGATGGACTGCCCGAGCAGGGCGAAGAATTCGCGCACCCCAGCGCCTGCGCCTAGCGAGAGTTTGCGCCGCACCAGGTCCAGCGACTGGATGCCGTTGGTGCCCTCGTAGATCTGCGTGATGCGTACGTCGCGCACGAACTGTTCCACACCGGTGTCCTCGATGAAGCCGTAGCCGCCGAAGCACTGCAGCGCGAGGTTCGCGGCCTCTGACCCCCAGTCGGTGAAGTGCGCCTTGATCACCGGTGTCATCAGCGCAGCCAGCCGGTCCGCCCGCGCGCGCTCGGCGGCATCCGGGTGGCGCTTCGCAAGGTCGATCTGCAGCGCCACCCATAAACCAAGGCCGCGCGCGGCCTCCGTGAAGGCACGCATCGTCATCAGCATGCGGCGCACATCCGGATGCTCGATGATCGGCACCGGATCGGGAAGGTCCGCCGCGGGCGCGAGCGCCCTGCCCTGGCGCCGCTCGCGGGCATAGTGGATGGCGTTCTGGCAGGCGACTTCCGCCTGGCTCAGGCCCTGCAGCGCTACCCCCAGGCGCGCGTCGTTGACCATGGTGAACATTGCGCGCAATCCATGGTTCACTTCGCCGACCAGCCAGCCGTGCGCCCCGTGGTAATGGATGACGCCGGTCGGCGCGGCGCGCAGCCCCATCTTGTGCTCGATCGACGCGCACTCCAGGGCATTGCGCGGCCCCAGACCGCCATCCGCTTGCGGCAGGAACTTCGGCACCACGAACAGGCTCACGCCGCCGCTGCCCTCGGGAGAACCCGGAATCCGCGCGATCACCACGTTGACGATGTTCGCGGCGAGGTCGTGCTCCGCATTGGTGATGAAGGACTTGGTGCCGTGGATGCGGTAGCTGCCGTCGGCTTGCGGTACGGCGCGGGTGCGGATGAGCCGCAGGTCGCTGCCTGCGTGTGCTTCGGTGAGGTGCATCGCCCCGGTCCATTCTCCTGAGGCGAGCTTCGGCAGGTACAGGCGCTTCTGCGCTTCGCTGCCATGGGCATGCAGCGCGCTGAACACGGCCTCGCTGAGTTCGATGTAGCCGCTGAACGCCAGGTTCGCCGCGGCGAGCATCTCGGCAAAGGACTCGGCGAGCACGCCCGGCAGGCCTTTGCCGCCGTAGACGGTATCGAGGGCGAGGCCGATCCAGCCGTCGTCGGCGAATCGCCGGTACGCTTCGCGGAATCCCTTGGGCGTGCGGACTTCGCCCGCCTCCCAACGGCAGCCTTCGAGATCGCCCGGCTGGTTCAGGGGCTGCGCCACCCCCTCGCAGATCCGCGCCGCGCTGTCGAGGAACACCGCGAGCGTCTCGCCCGCAGCATCTGCGTAGCCCGGAACCTCCGCGAACCGCTCCAGGCGCAGGAATTCCTCGATGATGAAGCGATACTCCTTCAGCGGGGCACGATAGACGGGCACGCCATCCTCACCGGAGCACGCCGGAACTGTCGTAGCGCGCGTAGTTCGCATCCAGCCGCGCGGTGTAGTAGTCGCGGTAGCGGATCGGCTCGTAGCGCGCGGGCCGCCCGCCGCAATGCTGCGGGCGCGGCTCGATCGTCGCGTCCAGGTTGGGGTCGAAGAACATCGCCACCGAATAGCGGTCGCGCTCCGCGGACGCGTTGATCACACGGTGCGGCGTCGAGCGGAAGGTGTCGTTCGTCCAGCGCGCGAGCGCGTCGCCGATGTTGATGACGAAGGTGCCGGGTATCGGCGGCGCGGAGATCCAGTGGCCGTCGTGAGCCCGCACTTCTAGGCCCCCGACCTCGTCCTGTGCGAGGATGGTGAGGAAGCCGTAGTCGGTGTGCGGATGGCTGCCGAACAAATCCTCGGGACGATCGGCAGGCGAAGGGGGATAGTGGATCAGGCGAAGCGCCGTCGACGCGGGCCGGAAGAACGACAGGAAGAACTCCGGGGACTCCCCCGCTGCGACCGACAGCGCAGGCAACAGCCGCTGCCCAAGGTCGACGACGGCGGCGTCGTAGCGCCGGATCGCCGCGCAGATCCACGGGTCGTCGGGCCACTGGTTCGGGCCCTGCAGCGGACGGCCAGCGAGAACGTCGGGATGGTCCGGCGCCACCTCGTGGCGGATCATCAGCGACTCCATGCGGTTCGGCCGGCGCGCCGGGGCGAAATTCGCCGAAGAGGCGAGTTTGGTGTCGCCAAAGCCCATGTAGCCGCGGTGCCATCGGTTCTGGCGCAAGCGCGCCTTGCGCTCGTCGGGCCAGGCGTGAAAGCGCCGGTTCGCCTCGAACGCGTCCGCGACCACGGACGCCTCGATGCCATGGTTCGCCACATAGAGGAAACCCGCGGCCACTGCGGCGTCGCGAATCGACGCGGCGAGCGCCTGCCGCGCTCCCGGATCCGGGCTGGCGAGACGGCCAATGTCGATGACGGGAATCACGTAGTCGCTACTGGCGCATGCTCGGAATCGGGGGAACCGTCGGGCGCGGGCCGGGTCCCGGGGGAATCCGGAACGCGAGCCCCGTGCGCGCCTCGGCGGCGCGCAGCAGGCGCTCCGCCGCCCGGTTGCCATGCTCGGCGATTGCGGCCTCGTCGGCGGTGACGAGGCGACCGCGTTCGACCACCACACGACCGTTGACGACTGTGAGCGCGGCCGCAGCGTCCGCGCCCGCGAGCACGAGTCCGCCAAGCGGATCGGCGACGGTGCCGACATAGGCGGCGCGACGCAGATCGAAGGCCGCGATGTCGGCGGCCATGCCGGGTGCAAGCTGGCCGACGTCGTCGCGACCGAGCAATCGCGCGCCGTTGCGCGTCGCCATCAGCAGCGTGTCGTAGGGCGTGAGCCAGTCGCGCTCCGGGACGGTTTCCGGGCCGGCGTGAACGCGATGCAGCAGGTGGGCAAGGCGGATCTCGCTGAGCATCGAGCCGCTGTCATTGCTGCCGGCGCCGTCGACGCCTATGCCCACCGTCACGCCTTGCGCGCGCATGCGCGCGATGCGAGGGACCTTGTAGCCGAGGCGCACCGCCGTGCGCGCGCAGTAGGCGACGCCGCAGCCCGCATCCGCGAAGGCATCGATCTCAGAATCCGAGAGCTCGGTGCAGTGTGCCATCCAGGTACGCGGCCCGAGCCAGCCCGAGTCCCGCAGGAATCCGAGGGGCGTGTTACCGAGCAGGTCGCGCGCCATGTCGTACTCGACCGCTCGCGGCTGGTAGTGCGTATGAAGTCCGGCATCGAACTCCTTCGCGAGCTTCGCGATGCGCCCCATCAGGTCGGGCTTGCGGTAGGTCACGGTAGTCGGCCCCAGATCCACGCGGGTCATCGCGAACGGGGCGGTGTCCTGGAAGCGCTGCAGAGCCCCGCGCATAGCCGCGAGCACGGCATCGCCGTCGTCGACGATGCCATCGAGCCTTCCGCCCATCAGCGGGCGCAGGCGTTCGGCGATATCGCCCTCCATGGTCGGCATGCAGCCCCGCACGAAATGAAACCGGATCCCGAGCGACTTCGCCGTCTCGACTTGCGCAAGGGCGAGGTCGCCTGCGCGTGCCGGCAGCAGGTAGGAATGATCGACGCTGGTGGTCGCACCGGTCAGCAGCAGCTCGGCGCACGCGGCGGCCGTCGCCGCGCGCATGGCGTCCTCGTCCAGCTCTGCCCATAGCGGATATAGACTGAACAGCCAGTCGAACGCCGTGGCGCGCTGCGAACGCGGAATCGCGCGGGTGATCGACTGGAAGAAGTGGTGATGCAGATTGACGAAACCCGGCACGACGATGCAGCCGGTGAGGTCGACGCTGCGGTCGGCGGCCGGCACGGGGCAGGGCTCGGGGCCGAGCGCCGCGACTCGCCCGTCGACCACGTGCAGCCAGGCGTTCTCCAGCAGCGTGTGGCGCTCGTCGCAGGTATAGAGCCACCCGATTCCGCGCAACAGTAGGGAAGACATGGTGCGCGCCGCAATCAGCGCACCGCGCTGGTGCACCGACCAGCGTACCCGGTGGGGAGAGCCGTGCAGTGACAGACGAAGCAGCCCATTGTGGCCTCCTGACCGTGCACGGCGTACCACCAAGCGAATGCGCCGCGGGAATCCGGGAATGATCGCAAATGCAGAAGCAGCGGAAGTACGATGACGATTGTACAAAAGGATTGGGATTGTACAAAAACCACCCCTTAGCATAATATTAACGGCCACACGACCCCGGTCGCCGCCGACACCAGGTCGACGAGGCGAAACATGAAACCGGGGGTTCCGCAACTCTTACTTAAGGAGACTACCATGTCGCGCCTTTCACGCCGCACATTCCTCGCCCGGTCGCTTGCCAGTTCCGCCGCCGTTGCCGGCGCCGGCCTGTGGTCGCGCACCGCCCTCGCCCAATCGGGCGACGTGCTCCGCGTTACGCATTTCGGCGGCCCTTACCAAGCTCTCGACGCGCTGGTCGGCAAGAAGTTCACCGACGGCAAAGTTGCGTTCGACCAGGACCAGCCGGCGCTGATTTTCAGCAAGTGGCAGGCGCAGCCGACCAACCCGCCCTACGACATCGGCTTGATGGTCCGCCCCTTCACCATCCGCGCGTTCGCCGCCGGCCTCGTCACGCCACTCACGGCAGCCGAAGTGCCGGGAATCGGCAGGCTGGTGCCGGGCGCGCTCGCCCCTGACAACGCCGGTGCGGCGCTAGCCGTCGACAGCCTCGACATCATGTACGACCGCAGCGCGGTGTCCGCCCCGATCACCTCTTGGCTCGACCTCTGGCGCCCGGAATTCAAGGGCAAGCTCACGCTTCCCGCCATGCCGCTCGGCGGCGCGATCACCTACCTGCTCGTTAGCGTCGCGCGCGCGATGGGCGGCGACGAGAACAAGATCGACGATGCGATCACGAAGTTCAAGGACCTGAAGGGGAACGTGCGCAGCTTCTACAAGGACCCGAACCTCGCGACGCAGATGCTCGAGCGCGGCGAGGTCGTGGTGGCGCCGCAGTACAGTGCGCGCATCGGCCAGCTGATGAAGCGCGCGCCGAAGATTGCGCGTGGGATACCGAAGGAAGGCGTGCCGGCGATCCCCTACGATTTCGTCATCGCCAAGGGCTCCAAGCAGCAGGCAATGGCGAAGAAGTTCGTCAACTTCGTGCTGACGCCCGGCGTGCAGGCGGATGTCTGCTCGAACATCCTCCTCACCCCGGCGATCACCGGCGTCAGCCTGCCGGAGGACGTGCGCAAGCTGATCGTCGCGGACTCGTCCAAGCTCTTCGCCCCGAACGAGCCGCTGATGCTCACCAAGCAGGCCGGCTGGCTGGAGCGCTGGCAGCGCGAGATCGAGAGCTGACCGCCGCTCTTCCGTTGCCGCTTAGGACTCCCTGCGCAGGGTGCAGTCGCTAATGGCCGTCGGCGAGGCCGGACTGGACCTCGAGATCGCCGGGATTTCGAAGCGCTTCGGCAGCGTGCGCGCGCTGCAGGACTGCTCGCTGACCGTCCGCCGCGGCGAGCACATGGCCCTGCTGGGTCCGAGCGGCTGCGGCAAGAGCACGCTGCTGAACATCATCGCCGGACTGGATGATCCGGACGCGGGCGAACTGCGCATCCGGGGCGCGCCGGTGGCGGATGTGCCGCCGAACCGGCGCAACATCGGCGTGGTGTTCCAGAGCTACGCGCTGTTTCCGCACCTCACGCTGCGCGAGAACGTCGCCTACGGTTTGAAGGTGCGGCGCGAGCCGCCCCGGGTGGCCGAGGAGCGCGCGACCGAAATGATCGCCCTGCTGAAGCTGGATGGCCTCGAGCACCGCTACCCGAACGAGCTCTCGGGCGGCCAGCAGCAGCGGGCCGCGATCGCGCGCGCGCTCGCGATCCGTCCCGTCATCGTGCTACTGGACGAGGCGCTCAGCGCGCTGGACAAGAACCTGCGCGAGGAGATGCAGATCGAACTGTCGCTGCTGCTGCGCCGGCTCGGCGTGACCACCATCCTGGTCACGCACGACCAGCGCGAAGCGTTCACGATCGGCGATCGCATCGCGCTGATGCATGCCGGCCGCATCGTGCAGGTCGGCACGACAGAGGAGGTCTACGGCCATCCGGCGTCCTCCTTCGTGCTCGATTTCCTCGGTTCGGCGAGCGCGCTCCCCGGCCGGGTCGAGCCGGGATCGCCGCCCATTGCGTCAACCGCCTTCGGCCTCGGGTTCGAGCTGACCGCTGCGCATCGCGCAGGGCTCGCGGGCCCGGTGCGGCTCTACCTTCGCGCGGAAGATGTAACGCTATCCCGTGAGCCGACTGCGGTGCACCGCGCCTCGCCCGCCCGCGTCGAGCTGTCGACGTTCCTCGGCGCATTGAAACGGCAGGTGATCGAGCTTGGTGGGCACCAGGTGCTGGTCGACGCCGCAGCCGGTCACCACGGCCCGCGCTTTGCGCAAGGCGATGCGGTCTACCTGTCGTTTCGGCCCGAGAGCTGCTTCGTGCTGCCCGAGGGCGAATGACGATGCCGACCAGCAGAATGCTGCGCCGGGCAACGCCCTGGCTGATGCTCGCCCCGTCGCTGCTGGTGCTAGTGCCGTTTTTCGTGCTGCCGATCGCGATCATGTTCCGCAACAGCCTCGCTCGCGACAATCCGGCGACCGGCATGCTGATGCCCGAGATCACCGTGGCGAACTACGCGCGCATCCTTGGCGACTGGTTCTACGCACAGATCTTCCTCAACAGCCTGGCGGCGTCCTTCGGCGTGGCGCTGCTCACCTTGCTGATCGGCTATCCGTTTGCGTACTACCTCGCACGCTGGGCGGGGCGGCGCTGGCTCCCGGTGCTCATGTGGGTGGTGTACATGCCGATCCTGGTCAGCGTGATCACCCGCGTGTTCGGCTGGATCGTGATCACCGCGGACTCCGGCATACTGAACGGCTTGCTGCTCGGCGCCGGCATCCTGCGCGAGCCGGTGCGCATCCTCTTCGACATCAGCGGGATGACCATCGGCATGGTGCACCGCTACCTGCCGCTGATGATCCTGCCGCTCGCCAATTCGATCGCGAAGATCGATCCCCGCGTGCTTGCGGCCTCCACGAGTCTCGGCGCGAGCGGCCGTGACACGTTCCTGCGCGTGGTGCTGCCGCTAAGCCTGCCTGGCGTGGTGGCAGGATTCCAGCTCGTCACCGCGGTCGTGCTGAGCGACTACGTGCTGCCGACCCTGATGGGCTCTACCCGATTCCGCATCCTCGCGCCGGCAGTGTTCGACGAGGCGATCGGCAGCGTGCGCTGGGCGCTTGCCGCGTCACTTGCTATGGTGATGCTTGCGATCGTCGCCGTAACCATGGTGGCGCTGAACCTGGCGATGCGGCGTCTGGCGCCGTGGGCGCGGGGGCTGTGAGCGCGATGAGGTGCGGACCGCCCCGGCTGCTCGGCTTCTACGTGATCATCGTGTCGGCGTTCCTCGTCGCGCCGATTGCCATCGCCGTCGTGCTGTCGTTCAGCAGCGTCGAGCAGCTTCTCTTTCCGCCGCCGGGGCTCAGCCTCAAGTGGTACCTCGCCGCCTGGAACAACGACAAGTTCCTCTCGGGCTTCGGCGTGAGCACCACGATCGCGGCGATCAGCAGCGTGATCGCCGGCGTCGCCGGCACGCTCGCCGCGGTGGCGCTGAACAACTTCCGCTTCCGCGGGCGCGCCGCGATGCGCGCGCTGATCGTGGTGCCGCTGGTCGTGCCGACCATCGTGATCGGCCTGGGGCTGCTGCAGGGTTTCTCGAAGGTCGGTGTCGGGCCCGGAATCCTCGCCGCTTCGCTCGGCCACGCGGTGATCGGCATCCCCTACGTGACTTACCTGGTCCTCGCCGCGATGTCGAACTACGACCTGCGGCTGGACGATGCGTCGGTCACCCTTGGCGCATCGCGCGTCGGCACTTTCTTCCGCGTCACGCTGCCGCTGATCCGCTCCGGCGTGATCGCCGGCGTCGCGTTCGCATTCCTGATGTCGTTCGACCAGGTGTCGATCTCGCTCTTCCTGACCCGCGGCGACCCGCTGCCGCTGCGCCTGATGCAGCATATCCAGTACAACGCCGATCCGAGCGTCGCCGCGGTTTCCGCGGTGCTGATCGTCGCTTCGCTGGCCGTGATGCTGGTCGCCGGCCACACGCTGCAGCAACACGACGTCGGCAACCTGAGAAGGGCCCGCTAGATGTCAGGCAGGCGCGCGGCCGCACCTCGGTCCAGGTCACCCTCGCGGGCAGGCGCGCGCAAGGCGCCGGGTTCCGGCGGCGCCCCGCAAAAACGCGGCGAGCGCATTCGCGCCGAGATCGAACGCGCGATCCTCGATGGCCGACTGGCGCCCGGCGCGAAGCTGGACGAAGTGGCGATCGCGCGCCGCCACGGGATGTCCCGTACTCCGGTGCGCGAAGCGCTGCAGCACCTCGCCTCGCGCGGCCTGCTGGAGTTGCGGCCAAACGCCGGCGCCTTCGTCGTCGAGCTGACCTTCGGAGAGCTCGCCGAGAGTTTCGAGACGATGGCATTCCTCGAGGCTGCCTGCGCGACCATGGCGGCGCGCCGCCACACGGCCGAGGACCGCCGCCGCCTGCGCGCAGCGCACGAGGCCTGTGCGCGAGCGGCGAGGAACGGTGACCCCGCCGCGTTTTACGCTGCGAATTCGCGTTTCCACGAGCGGCTCTATGAAGCGTCCCACAACAACCACCTCGCTCGGCAGACGATCGGCCTGCGCAACCGGCTTGAAGCCTACCGGCGCGAGTCGACCTTCCACCCGGGGATCATGGCGCTGACGATGCGCGAGCACGCTCGCATCCTGCGCGCCGTTCTCGACATGGACGAGGTTGCCGCGGCGAGCCTGATGCGCTCGCACCTCGACTCCCTGCGCGACGACGCAGTATCGATCGCGAAGACGCTCTCCCGGGCCACAGCCCGGCGCCGCTCGCGTTAACCGCAGCGGCAAAGCCGCAGCAGTTTCGCTGCGCGGCTCTCGAAGCGGCGATCGGTACGCGCCTCGGCGCGCCGGACCATCTCCGCGGCCACGCGGTTGGCGTCGTCGACGATGCGCGACTCGCCGCCGTTCGCGAGCCGCCCGCCTTCGACGACGATCGCGCCGTTCACGATCGTGGTGTCGACCACCGTCGTGTCACCGGCGAAAAGCACCGCGCTCAGCGGATCATGCAACGCGCCGGCGTAGGCGATCTGGCGCAGGTCGATCATCACCAGGTCGGCGGCACAGCCTGGCGCAAGCCGGCCGATGTCATCGCGCCCGAGAATGGCGGCGGCCTCGCGCGTGGCCATCCAGAGCACGTCGCTCGCCCGCATCCACTGGTCGGGGCCGTAGCCCTCGTGGACGCCCTCGAGCCGATGGATCATGTGCGCGAGGCGCAACTCGCCAAGGTAGCTGCCGCCGTCATTGCTCGCGCCGCCGTCGACGCCGATGCCGACACGCACGCCGGCGGTGCGCATCTCGGGAATCGGCCCGGCGGGATAGCCGAGCCGCATGTTCTGGCTCGGGCAATGGGCGACCCCGGTGCCGCTCTCGGCAAGGATGCGGATGTCCGCGGCTTCGTGCTTGGTCGCGTGGGCGATGATGCTGCGCTCGCCCAGCCAGCCGACCCGGCGCAGGAATTCCGTCGGCCGGCAGCCGTGCAGGCGGGCGCTCTCCTCCAGTTCGACCGGGCGCGGCTGCAGGTGGATGTGGCGGTCGCAACCGGCCTCGAGCGCGAGCGCGGCGAGGTCGCGCAGCAGCCCCGGGTCGCCGGCTGGCAGAGCGGTCGGGCCGACCCCGATACGGCACATCGAGTGGCGCGACCGGTCGTGGTGCCGGGCGATCGCGGCCTCGGATGCGGCAAGAATGTCCGCCGTGCTCTCCTCCAGCCGGATGTCGCCGAAGCCGGGTATCGTGGCAAGATCGCGGCCGAGCGCCCCGTCTAGCCGCGGCGTGCAGCCGCGAACCGCATGCAGGCGCAAGCCCGCGCTGCGAACCGCGGCCACCTCGCGGTCGAAGAGCTCGGCGCGCCCGCCCGGATAGAGATAGGCGAAATCCACGCTCGTGGTCGCGCCGGTCAGCAGCAGCTCGGAAGCGGCCAGGCGTGCCGCGACCTCGATGGCTTCGGCGTCGATCTCCTGCCACAACGGATACATCGTGCGCAGCCAGTCGAGGCTATAGGCATACAGCCCGACGGGCATGGCCCGCGTCAGGCTCTGAAAGAAGTGGTGGTGCAGGTTGATGAAGCCCGGCAGCACCACCTTGCCGCGGGCGTCGATCACGCGACCGGCACCGGCCAGGTCGGCCGGGCACGGCTCCGGACCCAGGTCGACGATGCCCGCGCCGTCGATCCTCAGCCATGCATCCGCCAAGGGTGCCTCGTGGCGCGACCGGCAGGGGTAGAGCATGGCGGCGTTACGGACGGCGATCGTGGTCATGGCCTGATTTCCCAGGGTTGCCGCCGCGGGGACTCACCCACGGTTTCGAGAGGCGGTACAGCGATCCGCGAACGCGGTATACTCGAATGCAAGCATACGCTACACTTCGCGAGTCGCGATGGCGACCCAGGTATTGCTTCATCCACCGGTACCGGCAAAACCCACAGGAGAGAGTTCCATGCCAAGGATGCTCAGGAAAAACCACGTTGCAGGTAGCGCGCTTCTCGCCGCTGCCGCTCTTGCGGCGGCTTTCGGCGCTGTTCCCTCGGCGGTTGCGCAGGAGAACGTCAGCGTGCGCCTGAAGTGGCTGGCGCAGACCCAGTTTGCCGGCGTCTACGTCGCCAGGGCCAAGGGCTACTACAAGAACGACGGCCTGAACGTCACCATCAACCCCGGCGGACCGAACCTGAACGCCGAGTCCCTGGTCGCCTCGGGCTCGGACACCTTCGCCGTCGGCGGCGGCATCGAGAGTTCGCTTTCCTCGGCGGATAAGAAACTGCCGATCGTCACGCTCGCGATGTTCCACCAGCGCACCCCGTTCGTGCTAGTCGCCATGGAAGACGGCCCGGTCAAGACGCTGCAGGACTTCAAGGGCAAAAAGATCACCGCATTCTTCACCGGCACGCAGCACACGGTCTCGGCGATGATGGCCAAGGCCGGCCTGAAACCTTCCGATTACAGCCTCACAGCGCAGGCGGTCTCGATGACCCCGTTCCTGAACCGGGAGGTCGACGTGGCGATGACGACGCTCTATAACGAGCTGGTCGTGGTTCGCAACCGCGGCGCCAAGGTACGCGTCTTTGCGCCGGACGACGTCGGCATCAGCGTGCCGCGCGACACCCTCATCACGCACCAGAAGATGGTGGCCGAGAAGCCCAAAGTGGTGCAGGGCTTCATCAACGCGACGCTGCGCGGCTGGAAATACGCGATCCAGCACCCGGTCGAGGCGACCGAGATCGTGATGGCGGCCGCCCCCGGCCTGGACAAGGCGCATCAGCTGCAGATGATCTCGGAGGTCTCCAAGCTGATGCTGGCCGACGGCGGCACCAAGCAGGGCCTGGGCTACATGGACCTCGAGAAATACAAGTTGGCGCAGTCCATCCTGATTGACGCCAAGGTCATCTCCGGGCCTGTGAACTTCGACACCACCTTCCTGCCGCGGTTCTGGAACGCCGTGCCCACCGCCGACAAGAAGATGTAATGGCCAACGGCACGGCGGACATCGCCGCGCCGATCCTGCAGCTCTCGAACCTCTCCATGACGTTCGAGTCCGCCCATGTCACGGTCGTCGCGCTGCAGGACATCGGCATCCGGATCGGACGCGGCGAGTTCGTTACCGTTGTCGGGCCGAGCGGCTGCGGCAAGAGCACGCTCTTCAACATTCTCGCCGGCCTCGCGGAGCCGGATGCGGGCGCAGAGATCCGCTATCATGGCGAGACGAAACGCGCGCTGGAACTGCTCGGACAGGTTGCCTTCATGCCGCAGCGCGACCTGCTGCTGCCGTGGCGCCGCGTGGTGGACAACGCCATCCTGCCGCTGCAGGTCGAGGGCATGCCGCGCGCCGCGGCCTTGAAGCGCGCCGAGCCGCTGTTCGGCGAGTTCGGCCTCTCCGGCTTCGAGCGGCACTACCCGCAGCAGCTCTCCGGCGGCATGCGCCAGCGCGTGGCGCTGATGCGGACCTTCCTCTTCGAACGGGATCTCACGCTGCTCGACGAGCCTTTCGGCGCGCTGGATGCGCTGACCCGCAGCCTGATGCAGCGCTGGCTGCTGGAAGTCTGGCAGAAGCACCAGCGCACCATCCTCTTCATCACGCACGACGTGGAGGAAGCGATCTTCCTCGGCGACCGCGTGCTGGTCATGACCGCGCGGCCAGGGCGCATCAAGCTGGTGCTGGAGGTGCCGCTGGCGCGCCCTCGCCCGTCCTCGATGCTGACCTCGCCCGAGTTCATCGCGCTCAAGCGCCAGGTGCTTGCGGCGATCGAGGAGGAGAGCGTGAAGAGTTTTCAGCAGACGGCGGCGGACTGAATGCGCACCGGCTTCGGCGCCCAGCTCGCCGCGCTCGCCGGGATCCTGATGCTGTGGGAAGTGGGCGTGCGTGCATTCGGCCTCGGCTCGCACGTGATGCCGACCGCGTCGGCGGTATTCCGCGATCTCTGGGCCAATCCGGAGCTGATGGCGCGCGGCATCGTGCGCACGATGACCGAGACGCTGCTCGGCTTCGCCATCGGCGCCGCGATCGGTTTCGGCTTCGGCTCAGCGTTCGCGGTCTCGCGCGCCTTCGAGCGGCTGCTGTTCCCGCTCTTCGTGCTGTCGCAGGCGATCCCGGTGATCGCGTTTGGCGCGTTGGTGGTGATGTGGCTGGGCAACGGCATCTGGTCCAAGGTCGCGATCGCCACCTACCTCACCGCGTTCCCGGTCACCGTCAACACCTGCCGCGGCATGCAGTCGGTTGACCCGCAGCGCCTCGCGCTGCTGAGGAGCTTCGGCGCCGGCGGATGGACGATCTTCTGGCGGCTGCGCGTCCCGTTCGCGCTGCCCTCGATCGCCGCCGCGCTCAAGCTCGGCATCAGCCTCGGCCTGATCGGCGCCATCGTCGGCGAGTGGTTCGGCGACACGGTAGGCCTGGGTATCCTGCTCCTGCAGGCGATGTACAACGAGAACCTGCCGCGGCTGTGGGCGCTGATCCTCGTCTGCGGGGCGATAGGCATCTTCATCTACGCCCTTTTCGAGGCGATCGAGCGGCGCTGGATCTTCTGGAAGCAGGAGATCTGAGCGGTGCGCGGGCACGTCTATTCGGTGGCCGGTCCCCTCGGCGTGTTCGCCCTCTGGGAACTCGTGGTGCGCGCGTTCGGCGTGCCGGTGTACGTGCTGCCGGCGCCCAGCGCCATCGCGAAGAAGGTGGTCGCCGACTCGGCGCTGATGCTGGACGGACTGGCCATGACGCTGATGGAGGCGACGGTCGGCTACGCGGTCGGCGCCACGCTCGCGCTCGCCATCGCCATCGCCTTCATCCTCTGGCCGCGCCTGGAGCGCGTCGGGTTACCGGCGCTGGTGGCGCTGAACTCGGTGCCCGTGGTCGCTTTCGCGCCGGTCGCGCTGCTCTGGTTCGGCTCGGGTCCGGGATCGAAGATCGCCCTTGTCACCATCGCCGTGGGCTTCGCAGTGTTCGTCAATGCGCACCAGGGCTTGCGTTCGGTCGACGAGTCGGCGGCGAACCTGCTGCGCTCGTTCGGCGCGGGACCGCTGCGCCAGATGGCGATGCTGCGGATCCCGGCCGCGCTGCCCGCGATCATGAACGGACTGCGAGTCGCGGTGGTGCGCAGCATGATCGTCGCCATCGTCGCGGAGATGCTCGCCGCCTTCAAGGGCCTCGGCGCCACGATCTTCGAGTCTACGCAGCAGATCGACTTCCTGCGCGCCTGGGCGGCCATCGCGGTCGCCTCCGCGGCGAGCATGGCGTGGTACGGCGTCGTCAACTGGATCGACCGGCGCTACGTGTTCTGGAGGTAGGCAGGTGCTCGGCGCCGAGATCCTCCTGAGATCTCTGGCCGCCGGCGGCATGGACACGTGCCTCGGTAATCCCGGGACCTCCGAAATGCACTTCATCGCAGCGCTTGACCGCGTTCCGGGCATGCGCTGCGTACTCACGCTGTTTGAGGGCGTTGCCACCGGCGCAGCCGACGGCTACGCCCGGATGGCCGACCGTCCGGCGAGCACGCTGATGCACCTCGGACCGGGCCTGGCCAATGGCCTGTGCAACCTGCACAACGCTCGCCGCGCGCGCGTGCCTGTCGTCAACATCGTCGGCGAGCACGCGGAGCATCATCGCCGCCACGATGCGCCGCTGCACTCCGACATCGAGGCAATCGCACGTCCGCTTTCCGATTGGGTGCGCACCGCGCACTCGGTGCAGTTGCTGGCGCAAGACTGCGCCGACGCAATCGCCGCGGCGTGCGCGCCGCCGGGCCGCATCGCGACGCTGATCCTGCCGGCCGACACGGCGTGGACCGACGGCGCCGATGTGGCACCGATCCCGGTCGCGCGGCAGACGCCGGCAAGGGTTCCGCACGCGCGCATCGAGGCAGTCGCGCAGCTGCTGCGCAGCCGTCGCGGGGCCGGACTGATGATCGGCGGAAGCGGGCTTTCGCAGCGCGGGATCGAGGCTGCCCACGTGATTGCCGCCGCAGCCGGTTGCCGTGTGTTCGCCCCGATGTCGAACGCCCGCATGTCGCGCGGCTGGGGCTGTCATCCGGTATCGCGCGTGCCTTTC
The DNA here is from genome assembly GCA_016869235.1 of Alphaproteobacteria bacterium. GTDB lineage: Bacteria > Pseudomonadota > Alphaproteobacteria > UBA2966 > CAIVPW01 > CAIVPW01. Next base: position 32,041 of record VGER01000009.1, read on the forward strand.
GCGGTGGACGAGGCAATCCGGTTCCTGGACGGCCTCGAAAGCGTGGTGTTGGCCGGCGCCACGCCGCCGGTCGCGTTCTTCGCCTATCCGGAGAAACCGAGTCTGCTCACGCCTCCCGGCTGCGAGATGCAGACCCTGGCGACGCCGGAAGAGAACGTGCAGGAGGCGCTGGAGAACCTTGCCGCCGCGCTGGAGGGGCGGCCGGTCGCACCCAAGCAGATCAAGCTCGCGCCGGCGCCCGCCTCCGGGCCGCTGACGGTGGACGCGCTCGCCGCGATCGTCGCGCGCGCGCTGCGCGAAGATACCATCGTCATCGATGAATCGCTGTCGCTCGGTTTGACGCTCTATCCGGCCATGGCCGGCGCCGCGCCGCACGAGTGGCTGCAGATGGCGGGTGGTGCGACCGGCGAGGGACTGCCTCTTGCCGTCGGCGCAGCCCTTGCCGCGCCGCGCCGAAAGGTGCTCTGCCTGCAGGCCGATGGCAGCGGGCTCTACACCTGCCAGGCGTTGTGGACCATGGCGCGAGAAGGACTGGACGTGACGACCGTCATCCTTTCCAACCGCGCCTACGCCACGCTGTATGGCGAACTCGCCAAGGTGGGCGCGAAGAATCCGGGTCGCGGCGCGCTGGACATGATCCAGCTCGACCGGCCCGCGATCGGCTGGCCGGAAATCGCGCGCGGGTTCGGCGTGCCCGGCGGGCGCGCAGACGACGCCGCCGGCTTTGCGCAGGCGTTATCCCGCGCGCTGTCGGCCCCCGGACCGAACCTGGTCGAAGCCGTGATCGCCTGATTGCGCCTCAAGCGATGTGCCGCTCGGTCGGGATCACGTCGCCGTTCAACACCATCGGCTGCTCGTCCAGGTAGACCGAGCACCGGCGCATCGGAACGTCCAGATGCAGCGGCACGGCACGGATTCCGCCGCCGCTCACGTTCGGGCCGGTCGAGAAGAGGAAATTCCCGTAGAACCCCCGTGCGTCCTGGCCTTCGGTGCCATTCTTGTCGTACTGGCCGAGCGCGTCCCAGCGCGCGTTGCGGGTGAGCCCCCAACCGACATGGGACACGGCAAATGCGTCCGGATCGCGCTGGCCCTCGAGCACCGAACGCAGGTAGGCTGCATCCAGGCCACCCTCGATGGCGCGGATGAAGCCGCGCTCGATGCGCAGCGTGATCGGCGTGCGCACGTACTCCTTGTAAGGAAACACCATGTCCCCCGCGTCTATCAGCCCTCGATGCGGGCACCGTGCCTGGGCACGCTGACCTCGAGCACCGGCTGGCCGAAGAACTCATGGCGCCCGGCGTCGGCAATCAAGCGGTGTCCGCCGCGCACCCCGGAATGCACGTGCGTGTCGACGAAGCCCGGGCAGACGAGTTTTCCTGCCGCGTCGATGGTGGCGTCGACCGGTCCAACGAACGTCGGGCCGACGTACAGGATGGCGTCGCCTTCGAACACCACCTCGTGCTCGCGGTCCAGGCAGTGGGCGCCGTCGCGGTACCCCACCACCCAGCCGCCCCGGACGCAGGTGCGCATCGCGCTCAGGCGAAGATCTCACCCAGCGAGGAAATCGAGCGCAGCACCTTTTCGTGCGGCAGGCTCGGCCACTGCACGCGCATGATGAAGTGGTTCACGCCCAGCAACCCGTTGTAGCGCTGGATCTCGTCCTTGACGAAGGCCTTGTCGCCGATGATGAAGCGATCCTTCACGAAGTCCTCGAACGGCTGCTGGAACGACTCCGCTCCTTTCGACTGCGAATCGAGGCCCCACGAGGAATACGCGGCGTACTTGTACTGCAGCGCGGCCTTGCACTCCTCCAGCGCCTTCGCGTTGGTCGGCCCGACGTAGCACTCGCGCGTGATCGGCGCGTCGTCCGGGAACGGCTTGCCCGCCGCCTGCAGCGTCTCGCGGTACAGCTGCATCTGCGGCACCAGCTCCTTCAGGTGCGCGAAGTTCGTGATCAGCCAGGCATCGCCGATCTCGGCAGCGCGCTTGACCGCCGGATCGACCACCGCGGCGAGCCAGATGGGCGGGCCACCCTTGCGCAACGGCTTCAGGCCCACGCCCATGTCGTCGATGGAGAAGTACTTCCCCTTGTACGTCACGCGATCCTGCGTCCAAAGCTTGCGCATGATCTCGATGCTCTCGGTGATGCGTCCCACGCGCTCCTTCAACGGCACGTTGAAGGCGACAAACTCCGCCTCGCGGTAGCCGATGCCGATGCCGAGGCAGTAGTTGCCCCCGGACAGCAGGTCCAGCGTCACCGCGTCTTCAGCCACGTGGACCGGGTTGAGCAGCGGCATGATCAGGATGTTCGGGCCGATCATCATGCCTTCGGCCTCGCGCAGCAGGTACGCCAGCATCGGCGTCGGCGCGAGCATCTGCATGGGCTCGGTGGCGTAGTGATGCGGCACCCACAGCGAGCGAAAGCCGCTCTGCCGGGCGACTCGCACCTGCTCGAGCATGTCGCCGCGGGACGCGGCGACGCTCTGCTCCTTGGTGAACTGCGTGGTGAGGTACAGGCCGACCTTCATGACGGGCTTCTCCTTGCTGCAGCGTTCGTTTGCCTGGCGGGCGCGCCAAGGATCGCGGCGAGTGGATGCACGTCGGCAGCGTCGCCAAGTCCGGCGACGCACTCGCTCAGCGCTGCGGCGCGCTCGCCGAAGCCGCACTCGGCGAGCAACGACGCCGCCTTGCGCTCGGCTTCGGCATGGAGCTTCGCCGGGTCGCCGCGGTACTGCGGCGCATCCGGGTCTCCGCTCGGACATTCGCTGAAGAAGCGCCGTTCTACGCCGCCGCGCAGGCGCAGCTTCAATTCCACCCAGTAGTCGACCGGATACTTCGCCGAATACTCGTCGTCCTCGACTACGTTGACGCGCCGCGACACCGCCAGCACGGGTTCGTCGCGGATCGCCGCGTCGGTGAAATCTGCAAGACTCACCTTGCCGCGCACCAGCGCCACGGCAACGCCGTACGGCACGTTGAACTGGGCATCGACCGGGTTGCGCGGTTCGTGATGGTAGGAGAGCACGTCTGTGCGGTAGATGCGCACCGCGGCTTCATCGATATCGGCGGCGGCGATGCCGCTTTCCTTCGCCTCGATGGCCAGGTCGATCGCGCCGTGCTCGAAGCGGCAGCATGGATAGGGCTTCAGCGCGGTGCCCAGCGCGCGCCAGTCGCTGCCGAGGCCGCGGGTCATGGCGAGCGGATCGATCTTCTCGCCATAGGAGAACGCGTTGAAGAAGCCGTTGTCGCCCTCGAAGATGGTCGCAGGCCCGGTGAAACCCTCGCGCGCGAGCCGCGCGGCGAGGACGCCGCTGTGCGCCGCTTTGCCCGGATGCAGGCGCTTGATCCACGAGCCGTCGGCGCGCCATTCGGTCAGCCCCGCTGCCTGGGTGCCGGCGACACCGAACGCACGCACCATCGCGTCGCGATCCAGCCCCATCGCCACCCCGGCCGCGACCGCCGCGCCGAACACGCCGCACAGGGCCGTCGGATGCATGCCGTGATAGAACTGGCTGCCGCGGAACACTTCGCCCAGCCGGCAGGCGACTTCGTAGCCCATCAGCAGCGCACGCAGGAACGTCAGCCCGGTCGCATTCGCCGCCTCCGCTGCGGCGAGCGCCGCCGGCACCACCACTGCGCCCGGATGCAGCACCGCGATACGGTGATCGTCGTCGAGTTCCAGCGCATGCGCGAACGCCCCATTGGCGAGTGCCGCGTCCCAGGCGGACGTGACGCGCCCCGCCGCCATCACCGTTGCCTCGGCCTTGCCGCAGGCACCCAGCACGGTGCGGGCGAGGACCGCGCTGGACGGCGAGACCGTTCCGCCCAGCGTGACCGCCAGGGTGTCGAGCGCGTAAGTCCGCATCCGCAACGCCGCCGCCTCGTCCTGCGACCCGCAAGGACGGGTGGCGAGGCCGGCGAGCGCCTCCGCGATGGTCGTCATCTCAGTGCCTCGCCTGCGCGATCCACTCCGCGCGCCCGGGCTTGCCGATGACCTCCTGTTCGGCGTACACCACCTCGCCACGCGAAATCGTCAGTTGCGGCCAGCCTGCCAGCGGCGCTGCGGCGAGAGGGCTCGGGCAGATGCCAGGGGCGAACGCGCTGAAGTCGGGCTTCTCGCGGCGCACCGGGTCGACCAGGATCAGGTCCGCGTCGGCGCCTGGCGCCAGCGTACCCTTGCGGTGCCCAATACCGAACACCCGCGCCGGCGACTCCGTCATCGCGCGCACGAGCACTGAAAGCGGGAATCCGGTGTCCAGCGCCCAGGTGAACATCGCCGGCCACAGCACCGGCGCCCCTGACATGCCGAAGGGCACGGCGAAGATGTTGCCCTCGCCACCCGTCTTCGCCTCCGACGTGAAGCTCGCGTGGTCGCTGCCTAGGGTATTGAGCGCGCCGGTACGCAGCGCCGTGGCGAGCGCGATCCGGTCGGCCGCCGCGCGCAGTGGCGGCGCGATCTTGGCGGCCGCGCCGAGCGTGAGCAGCGCGTCGTTGCCAAGCAGCAGGTACTGCGGGCAACTCTCGGCGAGGATCGGCACGCCGCGCCGGCGCGCGGCCTCGATCGCGGCGAGCCCCGCGCGAGACGACAGGTGCACGACGTACGCCGGGCAGCCTGTCGCCTGCGAGACCAGCGCGACCACCTCGATGGCAGCCGCCTCGGCCTCTGCAGGCCGGGTGGGCTCGTAGCACTCGGCGCCGACGCAGCCGCAGGCGATCGCCTTCTGTTCCAAGTAGTCTATGGCCTCGCCGTGCTCGGCGTGGATCAGCGCGATGCCGCCGACGCGCTGGATCTCGTGCATCGCGGCGATCAGGAATTCGTCGCGCACCATCATGCCGCGGCCCTTGTACGCCATGAACATCTTGTATGACAGGTAGCCCTTCGCGGCGAGCGCGGCGATCTGCGCGACGCTGTCCTCGCGGTCGTAGAGCACGACGTGGAACGAGAAGTCCGTGACCGCCTGCGTGAGCCCTGCCTGCCGCTGCTCCTCGAGAACCGTCGCCAGCGGGATCTCCGGCGCGCCGCGGATCATGCCCATGAAGGTGGTGACGCCACCACGCACCGCGAGGCGCGAGTAGTCGCCGATGCCCTCGCCGTAGAAGTGCACGTGCGGATCGACGATGCCGGGAAGCAGCAGGCGCCCGGCCGCATCGATCGTGCGGCGCGCCGCCGGCAGGTCCTCGCCCTGCGCGAAGCGCACCGCGATGCGGCCCCTGGACACGCCTATACTGCCGGGCATTGCGCCCTGGCCGTCGACGATGCCGGCGTTGGCAATAAGCAGGTCGAGCATCAGGCCCCGTCGGCCAGGTCGAACAGCACGTCTGCGAGCACCCGCGCGCCAGCTTCGGCGTCAGCCGGCGTGATGCTCTCCGCCTCGTTGTGGCTGATGCCAGCCTTGCAGGGAATGAACACCATTCCCGTCGGGCAGTGATAGTGCAGATAACGCGAGTCGTGCCCCGCGGGAGAATTCAGCTCCATCGACGAGTAGCCCAGCCCCTTCGCCGCCTGCGCCACCCTCGAGCGGATCGACGCCGGGAACTGCAGCGGGACGTCGTAGAGAAGCGGGATCACGTTCACGTCGCACTTGCCGCGCGCCTTCCCACAGATCACCGGCACCAGGTCGCCGAGGCGGCGCACCGTCGCATCGTCGTCGTGGCGCAGGTCGACTGCGAAGACCACCCGTGACGGCACCACCGAAGGCGCGTTTGGCGTCACCGTGAACATGCCGATGGTGAAGCGTACCGTGTCGGCGTCGTCCCAGATCGCCTTCTGCAGCGCATCGACGATCGCCACTGCGCTGACCAGCGCGTCGCGCCGATCGCGGCGCGAGGAGGTGCCGGCATGCGCCGGCTCTCCCTTCACCTCGACCCTGAAGGTGCGCTTGCCGCCGATGCCGGTCACCACGCCGATGGTCTTTTGTTGCGCCTCGAGCGTCGGTCCCTGTTCGATGTGCGCTTCGACGTAGCCGGCGACCGGATAGCCCAGTGGCCGCCGGGGCAGGTGTTTCTCGTTCTCCAGCACCGGACCCATGGCCTCGCTCACGCTGACCCCTGCCTTGTCCCGCACCGACAGGATTTCCGCGAGGGTGCGCTTTCCCGTGAACACCGCTGAACCCATCATGCCCGGCGCGAAGCGCGAGCCTTCCTCGTTCATCCACGCCACCACCTCGACCGAGCGGCGCGGCCGGCGGCCGGAAGCCACGATCGAGCGCAGCGCGGCTAGCCCGGCGACGACCCCGTAGGCGCCGTCGAACTTGCCGCCGGTGGGCTGGGTGTCAATATGCGAACCTGTCTGCAGCGGAGGCAGCGACGGCTCGCGTCCCTCGAGGCGCAGATAGAGGTTAGCGGCGGCATCGACGGCCGCCTCGGCGCCGAATTCGCCTGCCCAGCCGATCAATACCTTCCGAGCGGCGATTTCCTCGCGCGACAGCGCCAGGCGATTGACGCCGCCGAGCTCCGTCGCGCCGAAGCGCGCCAACTCCATCAGGTCGCGCCACAGGCGCCCGCCATCAAGATGCCCTGAGACACGCGGGCTCATGGTTCCACTCCGGGAATGAGTATGCGATGGGTCATCGGATCGGTCTTCCGAGTCGGGTTGCAATAAGAGGTCGAAGCCTGCGGCCGGCGGGCGGCGTAGCGCCTCAAGAGTCGGAGATATACTACATTGGACATCGAGGACACGAGTCGCAGTCCCGATTGCGAGGAAAGGATCGACCAATGGCGTTTCTTGACGTTGCCGGCCGCAGCTACGAATCGCTGGCGAGCGACCCCGGGCTGATCCAGATGGGGCACAACTGCAATCACCTGCCTCTCGAGCCTTCCATCGTGGAAGCGATGATGGACGTTCTTAGGCGCGAGGAGTTCCGCAACTACGCGCCATCCCACGGACTCGAGGAACTGCGCGGCATGGTGGTCGCGGACCTGGGAGTGAGAGGCGTCAAGGCGCTGATTACGCACGGTGGCACCGAAGCGATCTACACCACCATGTCCGCGCTGCTCGAACCCGGAGACGCGGTGATCGTGTCGGACCCGGCGTGGCCGCACATCGCGAACTTCGCCCGCAGCCTGCGCTGCAAGGTGATCGCGCTGCCGGTGTATGAGGATCGGCTCGGCTACCGGATGAACCCGGAATGGATCGCCCTGCACCTCACGCCGGAAGTGAAGCTCGTCGCCATCGTGGATCCGCTGAACCCGACGGGCGGCGCGTACCCGGCAAGCGAGATCGAGGCGCTCTGCAGCCTCGCGTCCAGGCACGGCTTCTACGTCCTGCACGACAGCACGTACAGCGACTTCAGCCATTCGCACGTGCCGGCGATCCGGTACTCCGAGCGCGCGGTCGTGTCGGTCACGCTGTCGAAGTCCTGCGGGTTCGCGGGCCTGCGTTTCGGCGCCGCAGTGGCGCACCCGGCGGTGTTCGAGCGCATCGCCGACCATCAGATCAGCCGCCTCGGCGTCAACCTGGTCACCCAGCGCGGCGCGATTACCGCCTACCGCACCCGGTCGCGCTGGCTGCCGGTGCTGCGCCAGATCAACGACCAACACAAGCGCCTCCTCGTCGACCGGCTTGCCTCGCTGCGTGGCGCGAGGGCGCTGGTGCCAAGCGACGGCGGGAATTTCGTCGCCATCGATGTCGCCGGCACGGGCAGGACCGCGGAACAGGTGGTCGCCTCGGCCCTGCAGGACGGGTTCGTGGTGCGCAGCGGCGCCTACACTTCGCCGCGGTTCGGCGACCGCTTCCTGCGCGTGACCACCACCGTGCCTACCGCCGCCATCGAGAAATTTTGCGCCGCGCTGCCCGGCATCCTCGCGGGAGCCTGAACCATGGACCTGGGCCTGCGCGACCGGGTCGCGTTGCTGCCGGCGGCCAGCGCCGGCATCGGACGCGCTGCTGCTGCTGAATTCGCTGCTGCCGGCGCCCGGCTCGCGATTTGCGGGCGCGACCGCGGGCGCCTGGAAGCCGCCGCCGCCGAACTCAGGGCCATGGGTGCCATGGACGTGCTGGCCGTGGTCGCCGATTGCATGGTTGCCGCCGAAGTCGAGGCGCTGGTCCGCGAAACGCAGGCGCGCTACGGCCGGATCGACATCCTGGTGGCGAATTCGCAAGGCCCGCTGGCGCGGCCATTCGAACAACTCTCGGACGAGGACTGGCGCGTGGCGCTGGACACCAAGGTCGTGACGCAGATCCGGCAGGCGCGACTGGTGTTTCCCGGCATGCGTGAGCGAGGCTGGGGCCGCATCATCTTCCTCGCCGGGACGCATGGCTTGCAGCCCCACGCCTATGCAATCACCGCCGGGGCGGTCAACGCGGCGCTGCTCAGCGTCGCCAAGGGCCTGGCGGAAGCCGGGGCGGGCCATGGCGTGCTCGTCAATGCGATCAACCCGGGTCCCATCGACACCGAACGCATGCGCTACCTTGCCGAGCGCAAGTCGACCGCCGAGGGTATCTCCCTCGAGGCGGCGAGGCGCGCGCTGTGCAGCGAGGTCACGCTGGGCCGCTTCGGCGAAGCCGCAGAGGTCGCGGCTGCGATCGCGTTTCTCGCCTCGCAACGCGCGAGTTTCATCACCGGAACCCTGCTCAACGTGGACGGCGGACAGACCAAATTCATCTGATCCAGGCTCCGGATGTAGCCGGGGCCGCCCTTGCGAAGGAGGCACCTTCCGGCCTACGCCGCCGGCCGGATCTCGGACAACGCCCGCAGCAGGCGGTCCATGTGCTTCTTCAGGCTCACGTCGATGCGCATGTAGCGCTTGCCCAGGCCGATGAAGCTCACCGAGCCGTCCTTCACGATCACGCCGCGCTTGAGCAATTCGTTGAAGAGCGTGGTGGAGTCCAGCGTCGGGTCCTCGATCTTCAGCAGGAAGAAATTTGAGCGCGGCTCGCCCACCACCGAGTAGTGGCCCTTCATCTTGCCGATCTCCGCCAGCACGTAGGCGCGCATCTCGGCGATGGTGGCGATGGTCTTTTTCACATAGTCGTCGTCGTCCAGGGCGGCAATGCCGCCCGCTGTCTGCAGCGCGCCCATGTTCCAGGTCGGCTTCAGGTGCATCAGCGGCGCGATGATCTCCGGCGTCGAGATGCCGAAACCGATGCGCAGGCCGGCAAGCCCGTAGACCTTGGAGAAGGTGCGCATCACGATCAGGTTCCGGAATTCCTTCAGCAGGTCCATGCCGCCTTTGGTGTTCGAGAAGTGGATGTAGGCCTCATCCAGCACCACCAGCTGGTCCTTCGCCGCGCGGCACACCTGGCGGATGCGCTCGTTCGGGATCAGCCTGCCGGTCGGGCTGTGCGGATTGGTCAGGAAGACGATGCGCACGTCGGGCTTGATCGCGGCGAGGTAGTCGTCCCACTGGAAATCGAGGTTTTCGCCCATGCCTATATACACCGGCACCCGGCCTTCGTTCTGCGCCACCATGTGGTAGATCGGGAACGCGGGAACGAACATCAGCACCTTGTCGCCCTTGCTGGAAAAGGCCCGCACGATCCACGGGATGATCTCGGTCTCGCCAGCGCCGCAGATCACCTGCTCCGGGTGGTAGCCGTACTTGGTGGCGATCTTTTCGCGCAACGCGTCTGCGGTCCAATCCGGGTAGTTGTCGATCTTGCGCGCCGACATCACTACTTCCTGCGCCTTCGGCGAGGGGCCGAAAGGGTTCTCTGCGGAGCCGAGCTTCGCCACCTCGTCGACCGGTATGCCGTAGGTCCTGGACACGTAGTCCGGGGTCAGGCCGGGGACGTAAGCCTCCTTGGAACCGAGCGCGGGGTTGTCCTTGTACACCAGTGCCTCCTTATCGATGCCCGCCTAGCTAGGACCAGACAGTTCAAAAACCGTCTCCTTCTCTGGCATGCTAACACCTACGCCAATCCCGTTGCTCCGTCAGGTTGGCATCAGACGATGGATCTGACGCCCGAAGCCTGCGATTGCAGCACCCCGGCGGTCGCCCGCAATGCGCGCTCCAGCACGCCGACGCCATCCACGCCGCCGAGGCTGAGGCGTATCACTGAGGGCGCCTCGCCCTCCCCGATCAGGAAATGCTGCGCGGGAAACAGGAGGAAGCCGTTGCGCTGCAACGCGGCCGTGAAGTCGCGCGGGGGCCATAGCTTTGTCAGGCGGCCTTATTCCCAAAGGCAAGAACGGCTCTGCAACCAGGCTGACAATCCTGCTCGGCCTGCGCTCGTGTCGCGGGGGTCAGCGTGCGTTAAAGTCAGGCAATTCGCGTCGATTCAAATGGGCAAGTCGTCATTGCGCGCGGGGAATCTTCGCCAGAGACCGCGTACGTTGACCGCCTATCGGGAGGGGGATACCGTCGCGGATCGGGGGGAAAGTGGTTTGAATTTCCGATACGCTCCTATACGCTCCGCTGCCCGATCTCCAGCGAGCGCGGATTCCAGAGTGCTGTAGTAGCGCCGCGACCTCACCCGGCGACCTCCCCGCTGCGCGCCCGCCGCACCGCCGGCATCAGCACCGCGAAGAGCAGCGCCGCCGATACCGCGAGGAATACCGCGCTGATCGGGCGAGTGACGAACACCGACAGCTCGCCGCCCGAGACCAGCATCGCGCGGCGAAAGTTCTCCTCCAGCATCGGCCCGAGGATGAACCCGATCACCAGGGGAGCTGGCTCAAAGCGGAGTTTCTTCAGGCCGTAGCCGATCACGCCGAAGAGCGCCATGATGACCACGTCCGCGGGGTTGTTCTTCAGGCTGTAGCAGCCGATGCAGCAGAACACGATGATGCTGGGAAACAGCACCCGGTAAGGGATGGTGAGCAGCCGCACCCACAACCAGATGAGCGGCAGGTTGAGCACCACCAGCACCGCGTTGCCGAGCCACATGCTCGCTACCAGACCCCAGAAGAGCGCCGGCTGCTTGTCGATGATCTGCGGGCCTGGTGCGATGCCGTGGATCATCATCGCACCGATCATCATGGCCATGATGGCGTTGGGCGGAATGCCGAGCGACAGCATCGGGATGAAGCCCGCCTGCGCGGAGGCGTTGTTCGCCGCCTCGGGGGCCGCGACGCCCTCGACCGCCCCCTTGCCGAAGCGCCAGGGCTCGCTCGAAATCCTCTTCTCCACGCTGTAGGCGGCGTACGCCGGAATGTCGGTTGTGCTGCCCGGCAGGATGCCGAGCCCCAGACCCATCGCCGTGCCGCGCCCCGCCGCTGGCGCGGCGCGCCGGAAGTCCTCGCGCGAGGGCCAGAGACGGTCCATCGGCCGCATCACGCGCCCCTTGCCCTGTGTGGCCTCTAGGTTATGCATGATTTCGGCGATGCCGAACAGGCCCATTGCCACCGGCACGAAGCCGATCCCGTCGAATAGCGCATTCACCCCGAACGTGTAGCGCTGCATGCCGGTGGTGACATCCGTGCCCACCAGCCCGAGGAACACGCCGAGCACGATCATCGCGAGCGCCTTCGGAAGGCTGCCCTGCGCGAGCACTACTGCGGCAACCAGCCCGAGCACCATCACCGCGACGTAGTCCGGCGACTGGAAGAGGAGTGCGAACTTCGCGATCGGCGGGCCCGCGGCCGCGATGGCGAGCGTCGTGACCGTTCCAGCGAAGAGCGAGGCGAGCGCTGCGACGGCGAGCGCGGCGCCCGCGCGCCCCTCCTTCGCCATCGCATGACCGTCCAGCGTGGTCACGATGGAGGAAGACTCGCCGGGCAGGTTGACAAGGATCGCGGTGGTCGAACCACCGTACTGTGAGCCGTAGAACACGCCTGCCAGCATGATCAGCGCGCCCACCGGGCTAAGGTAGAACGTGACCGGCATCAGCATCGCCACGGTGGCCGACGGACCGATGCCCGGCAGCACGCCGATCAGCGTGCCAAGCACGCACCCCGCCAGGCACAGCGCGACGTTCGTCGGCGACAGCGCGACAGAGAAGCCGAGCGCGATGTTCGCGCCGAGGGAGGCGGCGAGCGCCTCCATTCAGCCCGCGAACGCGGGCAACACCCGCAGCGGCAGGCCGAGCCCCCACACGAAGATGGCGATGACGCCGGCGCTCAGCAGGGCAACGAGCAGCACGAGCGGGCGCGCCGAGAGCGGTTCGCCGGCGAAGTTCGCGGCCACGGCGCTGGCCGCGATCGCAGTGATGAGCCCGAGCGGCTGCAGCGCGGCCACGAAGGCGAGGATAGCGGCGCTCACGAACATCACCGGCCGCCAGCGCGCACCGTCAAAGCACGCCTCGGGCGCAGCGTTGCCCCGCCACAGGCCGAGCCCGCCGACCAGCACTCCGAAGGCGACGAGCGCGATCGCCATGGCGCGCGGCACGAAGCCCTCGCCCATCTCAGCAGGCGTGCCGACGGTCAGGTCGCGTCCGAGGATGAGCGCCGCGAGGCCGGTGGCCGCCAGCACCGCGCCGGCCCACAGGTCGCGGTTGTCGATCAGGCGGGTGGGCCGCCCCGCCGGATACGCACCGGAGCTCACTTCTTCTGGCGGGTCTTGACGAGGCCAGCTTCGAGGAACACCGGGTACATGGCCGCGTCGTCTTCGGCCCAGCGCTTCTTCGCCACCGCGCCGCCGCCCGGGGTGACGAGGAACCCGGCCGCACGCGCCCTGTCCTGGAACTCCTTGTCCGAGAGCGTCTCGAGGAACTTCGCCTCCAGCACCTTCAGCCGATCGGCGGGAGTGCCCTTCGGCGCCGCGATCACGCGCCACAGCCCCGAGATCACCGGAAAGCCCTGCTCCTCGAAGGTCGGCACCTCCGGCGCCTTGAAGTGGCGCGCCTTCGCCGACACGCCGAGGATGCGCAGCTTCCCGGCGGCGTGCTGCTCGATCACGTCGGGGAGCGCGATGGACGCCATGTCCACCTCGCCCGACAGCAGCGCCTGCACCGTCGGCGCGAAACCGGCGTACGGCACCTTGGTGAGGCGGATGCCTAGGCCCTTCTCGAACACCGAGGCGGCGACGTGCGAGGAGCCGCCGGGCTGGTCGTTGCCGTTCTTCAGCTTCCCGGGATTGGCCTTGGCGTAGTCCACCAGCTCCTTCAGGTTCTTGAAACCAAGCTTCGGATTGATGGTGATGGCGGAGGGATCGTCGCCGAAGAACACCACCGGCTCCATCTCGTCCAGCGCATTGGCGTTCGGGTTGTTGTACTGCGCGAAGATCGCCCCGGTGGCAATCATCGCCAGCATGTAGCCGTCGGGCTTCGAGGACATCACTTCCTTGATGCCGACGGTGCCGCCGGCGCCGGGCTTGTTCAGCACCACCACCGGCACGCCCATGCGCTTGGTCGCGGCGTCCGCGGTCATGCGCATCGCGGTATCGCTACCGCCGCCTGGAGGCCAGGGCACCACGAGCTGGATCGGCTGCGACGGAAAGGCCTGGGCCTGAGCGGCGCCCGGCGCGACCAGGGGCGACAGCGCGAGGCAGATGGCGGCAAGCTTCAAGGCCGGTGCGGGGATTCTCATGACGGGCTCCTCCTTAGGGGAACGAAAACGATCGGGGATGGCGGCATCCTACCTGCGGAGTGGGCGCGGCGGCTATGCGCCCAGTTCGCGAATCACGGCAAGGCCATAGCGCTGGTCCTCCAGCGTCCCGGCAAGCAGCAGCACCAGTTCCTGCAGCCCCGCCTCGCGGTAAGCCTGGAGCCGGTCGCAGCACTGACGCACCGTGCCGGCGACGCCAAACGCCTCCACCGCCTCGTCGGGCACCAGCCGCGTCGCAGCCTCGTAGTCGCGCCTAGCCATCGCGGCAATGATCGTGGGCTGGTCGACCGCGATGCCGGAATGAGCGAGCGCATCGTCGATAAAGCGGTTGCGGAGCAAGAACGCGAGCTTCTTGCGCACCTCCTCAACCGCGCGCTTGCCGTTGGGCGAGGCGGCGAAAGAGATGTAGCCCGCGGCCGTGAATGGCGCCCCCGTGCGGCCGGCCTCCCGCGCGCCCGCGGCGGTGTGCCGCAGCGATACGCGCACAAACTCCGGCGAGAGACCCGCGGAGAGCACCACGCCGTCGGCGATCCTGCCGGCGAGCGCGAGCATCTGCGGCTTCATCGGCGCGAGGTAGAGGGGAATGGCCTCGCGTGGCGTGAACATCATGCGCGCGCCGCGCAGCCGGAACCGGGTTGCCTCCTGCGTCACCGGCTCGCCCGACCACAGCGCGCGCAGCGCTGCCACGAACTCGCGCGCCACCGCCACCGGCTTCTCAATCGCCTCGCCGGATTCGCCGAGGAAAAGCGGGTTGCCCGTGCCGAGCGCGAGCGCCACCCGGCCGGGCGCGGCCTCCGCCAGCGTCGCCATTTGCATCGCCGTCGGCATCGGATGACGCAGGTACGGGCTGACCGCGGTCGGCACCACCTTCACGCCGGGAATCGCGCTCGCAAATCCGAGGCAAGACAGGATCGGTTCCCGGTAGCCGAGGTGGTCTGCCATCCAGAGGCTCTTCGCGCCCGCCTGGGCCGCTTCCCGGGCGAACGCCAGCGCCTCGCCATAGGTCGCAAAGCCGTCGAAACTGACGCCGAGGGTCATGCGCGCACCCGCGCCAGCAGACCGTCGCGATCCAGTCCTTCGATGCCCATGCTGCGCGCCGTGCGCCCGAGCGCGCGGTAGTCGATACCTGTGAGGGCGATCCCCAGTTCCAGAAGAGATATGGCGACCGGCACTGCCACGCCAGCAGCCGCCGCCATCGCGAGGAACGGTACCAGTCCGTGGCCGAAGTCCTCCAGGTAATAACGGTGCTGGAGCGAATCGGGTGCCTTGATCTTCTGGTTAGCCTTGCCCCCGGAGATCGCGGCGACGAGGTCCGTGGTGTCGGCCACCGACGCCTCCACAGTGCCGTACTTCTGCATTTCCGCACCGAGGTGCGGCAATTCGTGGCCGAACGTGCGCGCCACCGCGAGGCGCTCGGCGTCCAGCGCCTTCAGCACGCGCGTCACGCCCGGAGTCATGCCCTGCACGTAGAACGTGAACCCGCCCCGCGTCGCTTCCACCCACGCCGCGCCGAGGATCGCTCCTGGCGCATGCAGCACCATGTTCAGGTTTGCGAGGCTGGAATTCAGCACGTCCGCCACCCGCTCGCTCACCGGATAGAGCGCGCGCGCCGCGGCGGCGGCGGCCTCCCCGCCCGGTAGCACGCCGAGCCGCAGGAACTTTGCCTTGCCCGACACTGTGATGCGCGCCGGCTGGTACTTGCGCGCGATGTAGGAAAGCGTATGAAACTCCGCCACCGGCGGCACCGGGCCGCCGCTCGCGAGCCGGTACGCCTCGTTGAACTCGAGTGCGCCCCCAGTGTGTCCCGGATTCAGGACGACGGGAAGTGTGTGCGCGCCGGCGGCCGCGAGCAGGCGCGCTACCGGCACATGGGAGATCGTCGGCAGGCACACGAGCGCCACCTCCGCCCCGCGCACGGCTTCGGCCAGGTCCGCGCTGATGAGTACCGGCTTCGCAAAGCCCTCCCCGAGCACGCCTTCGTACTCCACCCCACCGCGCTCGACGAACGGCGCGAGCGTCTGCGGCGAACGGTTCCAGAGCGCGGTCTCGTGGCCGGCGAGCGTGAGTTCCGCGACCGCGGCCGCGCCACCCGCCCCTGCGCCGATGACCGCGACGCGCATCAGGCGACGACGATCAGTTCGTCATTGGAACAGTAGTCCGACAGCATCTCGCCGCCGCGCTCGGTTACGAGCAGCATGTCCTTGAGCTGCATGCCGAAGCCGTGCCCGGTCTGGTAGCAAAGCGGCTCGACGCCGAGCACCATCCCGGGCTCCAGCAGCGCGTCGCCCTCGCCTCCGATCTCCGGCGTCTTTCCGAGGTAGGGATCCTCGTGCAGGAACAAGCCGATGCCGTGGCCGACGAAGGAAATTGGCGGCAGGTCCAGCTCCGCGAGCTTTGCGATGAATGCGGCGTAGATCGCGCGGCAACTCGCCCCGGGCTTCACCTGCTCGAGCAGCCGGTACTTGCAGTCCACCAGGTGCTTCCAGATGCGCGCGGCGTGCGGCGGCGCTTCCCGCACCACTGCCGTACGGCACACGCCCGCCTGGTAGCCCGAAATCACGGAGAAAATCTCCACCCGGCACACGTCGCGGGGCTGGAGTCTGCGCTTGGTGGGCCCGACGTTCGGCAGCTGGCTGCGCTCGCCGGTCGCCACAATCATCAGCTTGAACTGCTCGGCGCCGAGCGCGTAGACGTTCCTCGTCAGGTGTCCCGCGAGGTCCATCTCGGTGTCGCCTGACCGGACGGCGCGCAGTGCATCGGTGATCGACTGGTCCGCGATGCGCGACAGCCGCCGCAGTAGCGCGATCTCCTCCCGCGTCTTGACCTGGCGCAGGCGCGCGAGGATCTGCTGGTCTGGCACGAAGCTCGCCGCGGGGAGCGCGGCGCGCAGCTTTTCGAAGTCAGCGGCAGGCAGGTAGTCGAATTCGATCCCGATCCGCGCGCGCGCAAGGCCCGTCTCGGTCAGCAGCGCGGCGAGCGCGGCCATGGCGTTGTCGCTGAACTCCGCCCAGATCCTGGTCGGCGTTGCGGGTTCGCGACGCGCGATGGTGGTCGCTTCCATGTCCACGGCAAGGATCGCCGTGCGCCCGTCCGCCGCGACCAGGGCCATCGCGTGCCGGTGCCGCATGAGCGGCTGCGAGGGCACCACGAACCCGGTAAGATAGGCGAAGTTCTCCGGCGAGCAGGTGAGCATCGCGTCCATCCCGTGCGCCTGAATCGCCTTCACGCAACGCCGGACGATCTCCGCGCGCATCGAATCAGGCCTCCGCTTGCCGTACCCGGTACTGCGCCACCTTCGCCTCATCCACGGCGATCCCCATACCGCGCACCTCCGGCATCTCGATCGCGCCCTCAACGAGCCGCATCGGCGCCTCGAGCAGGTCGTCGGTGTAATAGATCCCGCCAATCTGGCCGCCCTGCGCGGCGGCGGGCGTGGACACCGGCACGACGCACGATAGCGTGACGGCCGGCGCCGAGGCCGCCAGCGCGATGTTGGCGCGGTTGCCGATGCCGGTCTCCACCGATCCGTTCACGTTGCAGACGATCCCCGCGGCTTTGCACACCGCTGCGACTTCCATAGCCCGGTACAGCCCGCCGGGCTTGGTGGTGTAAACGGACACGATCTCCGCCGCGCGCCGCTCCGCGATCTGCACCACGTCGTGCGCGTTCCAGGCGCTCTCGTCCGCCATCACCGGCGTGTCGATGGCACGCGAGACCTCCGCAAGGCGCTCGATCCCCATCACCGGCTGCTCGGCGTACTTCAGGCCGTACGGCTCCATGGCGCGTAGGGTGCGGATCGCCTCGCCGGGCGTGGCGTAGCCCTCGTTCGCGTCGACGCACAGGTCGGGCGCGGGCCCGACGGCCTCGCGGATCGCGCGAACGATCTCCACGTCGCGCTTCGGGTCCTGACCGACCTTGATCTTGATGGTGCGGATGCCCTCGCCGACGACCCTGACGCACTCGTTGACCGCCTCGTCGATGCCGAGGAGCCCGATCGAGTGCGTCACCGGCACCCGTTCGCGCGCGAGCCCGCCGAGCAGCGTTGTGACCGGCGTGTCGAGCACCTGCGCCGAGAGGTCGTAGTAGGCGAAGTCGACCGCCGCCTTGGCGTAGGGATAGCCCTTGATCACGGCGTCCATGCGCCTGTGCAGCCCCGCGAAGTCGCCGTGCGGCATGCCCGTCACGGCGACCGCAAGGTAGTGCTCGATCACGTGGCGCGCAATCGAGGGCGATTCGCCGAAGTAGCGGCCGAACTCGCCGCCCCAATCCTTCAGCGCGGGCGCCTCGCCCCAGCCCACGTGGCCGGCGTCGTCCTTCATGCGCACGATCAGGTAGCGTCCGATCGGTTCGGTGAGGCCGGTCCACTTGTGCACGCGCCGGGTCGGCAACTGCACGAGGAGCGTCTCGACGGATACGATGCGACTCATGGGGATCAGCGGTCAGTCTCGCCAAACGCCGGTGCCATTGTCAACAGCG
>VGER01000010.1 GCA_016869235.1 Alphaproteobacteria bacterium
GCCTCGGCGTCGCCGGCGATCGCGGCCGGCAGCAGCGCGCCCAGGGCGGCAACGCCGTCGCCGCGCGCGAAGGCGGTGCGGCCGATGCCGGTGCGCTCCGTCAGCGCGATGCGGTTGAAGCCGGCACGTGCTTCCGCCGCTTCGGCGACCAGCACCGGCGGAACCGGCGGCGTCAGCAGCGCGAGCAGCGCGCGCTAGCGCGCGCCGTCGTTGGGAACGGATGCGGCGACGCCGTCCATCGCCGGCGCGGGCCGCAACGCCGCAACCTCGACGTCGGCGCCGACGCCGGTCAGCCCGCGCACAACGGCCCACGCAAGCTCCACCGCCATGCGCGCCTGGCGCGTGGGCGGCGGCACCGCGCCGCCCTGCGTGAGGCGGTCACGCGGCTGGGTGACGTGTGCGATCGCGCCGGCCTGTCCGTTCTCGGCGGCCAGCACGAACCAGCCGAGCGCGGTCTGGTCGTCCTGCTCGACGCCGATGCCACGCTCGTAGAGGAGACCAAGGTTGAACTGCGCCGGGCCGTAGCCTTGCGCGGCGGCGCGCGCAAGCCACGCGCTCGCCGCGACGTAGTCGGACGGCAATCCGTCGCCGGCGAGGTACATCATGGCGACGGAGTTCGCGGCGGGTGCGTTTCCCGCTTCGGCGGCGAGGCGGTACCAGTAGAACGCCACGCCGAGGTCGAGCGGCACGCCGCGTCCGGTCTGGTACAGCAGGCCGACGTTGCGCTGGGCGTCCAGGTCGCCGCTTCGTGCGAGCGGCAGCCGTGCCGCGTGCGCGGCGGCGTACTCGCCCGCCTCGAATGCAGCGACCCCGGCGTTGTAGGCTGCGTTGTCGTCAGCCATCGCCGGGATCGCCGGAAGAAGCGCCAGGGTCAGCGCGGTACCAAGCCCAAAGAACTTCAACTTCCGCGCCCAGGACCCGACTTGGCTGGGGCGGGTAGCGATCATGCGTCGATCAGATGCGGAAGCTCGCCGTTACCAACGTACTACTGAATTCGCCACTGGCCGTCGGGCTGACGGCAGGCCGTGCCATACGCCTCCTGCGTCCGGCCACCGACGGTGACCGTCTGCTGGTACTCGCGGCAATAGATGCCCGGACGCGGCTCGGTGTTTTTGAGCGGCGTCACCGTGCCGTAGTGGCCGGTGTCGGGATTGCGCCACGTGGTGGTCGAATTGCGCGGGGTTTCGTTCAGCGCGTGCTCGGTCGTCTGGGTCATCAAACGGCGATCTACCGCATCCATCGAGCGGCCAATTTCGCCGCCGATCGCGGCACCAAGCAGGGTGCCGACGCCGACGGCCGCGAGCTGGCCGGTACCGCGTCCGAATTGTGCGCCGGCAAGGCCGCCGGCGATGGCGCCAAGGATGGTGCCCGCCTGCTGGTTCTCGCCGCCGCTGCAGCCCGCGAGCGTCGCGGTCATGATGACCGCCGCCGTGGCTGCCTTCAGGGAGTGCTTCACGGAAGTTCCTCTGCGATTGGGTTAGTCATCCCCCGCGGCGATACTAGCGCGGAACGGGGTTAACGGCACGTTGCCGAGAGCGTGTTCGGTAGCGCATCACCCGGACCTACGGCTGCAAGATTGCGGTAGATTTGTGGCCGTGAACGAGCGACCGCCACGCAAACCGGCGCCAGATGCCCCGCAGGAAAAGCTGGCGCGCGACCTCACTCAGGTCGCTGAGAAGGCGGCGAATCTGGAAAGCCTGCTCGACCGACTGTTCTCGGGGAACCAGCCGCCGAACGTTCAATTTCCCGGCGACTTTCCGACGGATCGGTTGATCGAACTGGCGCGTGCGCTGCGGCGGCTGTTCGATGGCTCGGCCGATGGCGCTCTGCATGGCTTGACGGAGGCGCAGGACGTCCTGGCAGATACGCTCCATCGCCACTTCGATGTCAGCACCGACCCCGAACGCAACAGCGGCGTTGATCGGGACGGGGCACTACCTCGTGCGTTGGGCGACCTCTTTGTGGAGGTGGGCACCGCCCGCGCCTGGTACACGGATTCAGCACGGCAGGCCGTCGAAGAATCGGAATTCCCGGATACGGCGGTTCTGCACAGCGATCCGAGCACGCGAGCTACGGTGCGAAGCGACGCGCAAGCGGTCTCCACTGGGGCCGAAGGGGCCGTGCGAACGCTGCGAGAGCTGACGTTGCAAGGCTCGGTTCGCGCAGACAACGCGGAACGACGCATTGTCGACACGGGGATCGCCGGAGCTCTGACTGCGAGTGCTATTGCGGGTACCCCCCGCAAGTCGAGGATTGAGCGCCTGTATCGGTATCTGGACGGGTCCAGGCAGGCGGCCATATTGGTCCTAAGCAGCATTCAACGCGGCGCGGACGTCGCGAATCGCCTTTACGATGCCTTTGGCGAGTTTCAGGACACCCAGTTCAAGGCGTTGACGGCGCTCATCGCCCGCGTGGCTGGGGTGCTGCTTTCCGAGCTTCGTCGTAGCGAGGGCGGCAAGAGGAACCTTCCGCCTCCACTGACACACTTCCGCGACGGGTTGCGGGACGGCGGCAACGGCCCCTGGATGATCGTCCTTGCCGCTGATTCGTTCCAGATGGGCTCGCCGCCTTCCGACAAAGACGCCGCCGACGACGAGAAGCCGCAACACAAGGTCACGTGCCCGCGGCCGTTCGCCGTTGCGCGGGACCCGGTGACGCGCGACGAGTATGACGCGTTCTGCCGGGCAACGAACCGCGTGCCGCCGGAAGACCAATGGGGCCGTGGGCAGATGCCGGTGGTCCGCGTGTCTTGGGACGACGCTACGGCGTATTGTGACTGGCTGACCAAGCAGACGGACCATCGCTATCGCCTGCCATCCGAGGCGGAGTGGGAGTACGCGTGCCGGGCCGGCACGACGACGCGCTACTGGTGGGGAGACACGTTCGATGCCAGCAAGGCAAGCAACGGCAGGCAGCCCACGGTTGTCGGCCAGTTCCCCGCGAATCCCTGGGGCCTGCGCGACGTGCATGGCAACGTCTCGGAGTGGTGCATGGACACTTGGCATGACAACTACGACGGCGCGCCGGAGGATGGCAGCGCGTGGATTGCAGGCGGCTTCAACACGCGCGTGGTGCGCGGCGGCTCCTGGGTCGACGTCCCAAGGGTTCCTCCGCGCGGCCCTCCGCCTCGGGGACTACCCCGACTTCCGCTTCAACGTCGTCGGTTTCCGGCCCACCAGGACGCTTTAGTTCCTTGCGTCTTCGCGTCCTTACTTCCTTCCTCCGGGGGGCTGGGGGCGTAGCCCCCAGCCGCAGCCTGGCATGAGCCAAGCACGAGACAACGCACGACGCACCGGTCCGGCCCTGGAACGCACCTTTCAGTTTCTACTGTGGCTGATTCCTGCGGTGGAACGGTTTCCCTGCGCCCAGAAGTTCCTGCTCGGCGACCGCATCCAGACGACGGCGCTCGACGTGCTGGAACGGCTGGTGGAGGCCACCTACACCAAGGCGCGGGCGCGACATCTGGCCGGCGCGAACCTTGCGCTCGAAAAGCGGCGTTTCCAGTGTCGCCTGGCCCACGAGTTGCGCTATCTCGATGCGCGCCGCTACGAGTTTGCGGCGCGGTCTCTCGACGAGATCGGCCGCCTGGTCGGCGGTTGGATCAAGGCAGACAAGACGCATGCCGCAGCGACACCGTGACCTATTCGGCGAGATCGCCTCGTTCCCGGCGCTGCTCGCTGCGGCGCGCCGGGCGGCGGCGGGGAAGCGCGCCACACGTTCAGCGGCGGCGTTTCTGGCGAACCTCGAAACCGAAGTACTGCTTCTGGAGCGGGCGCCTTGCGACGGTTCCTGGCGACCCGGCGAGTACACCGTCATTCGCATCGATGACCCCAAACCGCGGCGCATTTCGGCCGCGCCGTTTCGCGATCGCGTCGTGCACCACGCGCTGTGCGCGGTGATCGAGCCCATCTTCGAGCGCGGGTTCGTGTTCGACAGCTATGCCAGCCGCGTCGGCAAGGGCGCCCATCGCGCCGTGGCACGCTACGAACGCTTTCGCGACCGTCACGCGCATGTGCTTCGCTGCGACGTTTTCCGCTACTTCCCGGCGATCGACCATGCGGTCCTGAAACAGGATCTGCGCCGCCGCATTGCGTGTGCCAAGACGCTATGGCTGTGCGACGCGATCATCGACGGATCCAACCCGCAGGAGCCGGTGTATCGGCACTTTCCCGGCGACGACCTTCTGACTCCGCTGGAGCGCCGCCGTGGCCTTCCGATCGGCAACCTGACCAGCCAGTTCTTTGCCAATCTCTATTGCGACGCGCTGGACCACTTCGTGAAGGAGGTGCTGCGTGCGCCCGGTTACGTGCGCTACGTGGACGACTTCGCCCTGTTTCACGATGACCCGGTGCGCTTGCACGAGTGGCGTGCGCGCGTTGCTGCGTTCCTGGCGCGGAGACGGCTGTGCCTCCACCCCGTCAAGACCCACGTTGCCACGACCCACGAGCCCAGCGAGTTCCTCGGTTATGTGCTGATGGCGAATGGGCGCCGCCGCCTGCCGGATTCGCACGTCCGGCGTTTCCGCAATCGGCTGCGTGGCCTGTGCGACCGGCTGCGCGTCGGAACACTAGGGCAGGACGAGTTTCGGGCACGCGTGAGCGCCTGGATCGCGCACGCGTCCCATGCCGATACCTGGCGTCTGCGCCAAGCGATCTTCCCCGAGGGCCCGTTCGTACCCTCCGGGCGGCCTGAACGGGTCCGCAAGCCGGCGCGTGGTGCGCGGCGGCTCCTGGAACAACAACCCAAGGAACCTCCGCGCGGCCAACCGCAACAGGAACAACCCCGACAACCGCAACAACAACGTCGGATTCCGGCCCACCAGTGCGCTTGTCAGCCCGAGCCGGCGAGGTCATGGCCCCGTCGGGAGTGCGAGCGAGCGTCCAGACCCGTTCATGATGAGCAGAGGTCCGCGCCGGTCTTGGCTGATCGCTCAGCGACCGGCGCGGAATCCCCGTCGTTGCCTCCCGCCGGCCGATCATGAAGCAGGCCGAGTCTGCGGACCCTTTCGCGCTTTTCGCCGCCTGGATGGCGGAAGCCGAGAAGGCCGACCCGATCAATCCCAACGCGGCGGCGCTGGCGACAGCAGATGGCGAGGGCGTGCCCTCGGTGCGCATGGTGCTGCTCAAGGGCGTCGACGCGCGCGGCTTCGTCTTCTACACGAACCTGGAGAGCCAGAAGGGACGCGAGCTCGCCGCCAATGCGAATGCCGCCATGTGCTTCTTCTGGCGGCCCCTGGCGCGACAGATCCGCATTCAAGGACCGGTCGAGGCAGTGAGCGCCGCCGAGGCCGACGAGTACTTCCACAGCCGGCCGCGCGCCTCGCGCATCGGCGCGTGGGCGTCGCAGCAGTCGCGTCCGCTGACCGGGCGGTTCGAGCTCGAGAGGGCGGTGGCTGCATTCACGGCCAAGTACTTGGTGGGCGAGGTGCCGCGGCCGCCGCATTGGTCGGGCTTCCGCATCGTGCCGAAGGCGATCGAGTTCTGGCGCGAGCGGCCCTTCCGCCTGCACGAGCGCGTGGTATATCGACGCACACCTACGGGGTGGCAGACGGAGGAGTTGTATCCTTGAGCCCGATGGCGACCGAGACCGCGCCTGCGAATCCTTCGCAATCCCGCGCCGCGACGCCGGGACTGCGCCCGGGCACTACCGAGGCGTACCTGGTGCGCACGGCCACCTACGCGTCGTTCGCGGTCGCGGTGACGTTGATCGTCACCAAGTTTCTCGCGTGGCGCGTCACGGGCTCGGTATCGCTGCTCGGCTCGCTGCTCGATTCGAGCCTCGACTTGATGGCCTCGCTCATCAGCCTGTTCGCCGTGCGTCACGCGCTGGTGCCGGCCGACCGCGAGCACCGCTTCGGGCACGGCAAGGCGGAGGCGCTGGCGGCGCTCGGCCAGGCGTTGTTCGTCGGCGCCTCGGCCGTCGCTCTACTGGTCGAGGCGGGCCGGCGCATCGTGCTGCCGCGCTACGTGGATGCGGGCGGCTGGGCGGTGGCGGTGATGGCGCTGTCGCTGGTGCTCACGGTGCTGCTGGTGCGATACCAGAAGTACGTCGTCGAGCGCACCGGCTCGCTCGCCATCTCGGCCGACTCGCTGCACTACACCACCGACATCCTGATCAACGGCAGCATCCTGCTCGGCCTTGTCGCGGTCGTCGGCCTGGGGTGGACGCTGCTCGATCCGCTGCTGGCCATCGCCGTGTCGATCTACCTGTTCTATTCGGCGTGGCGCATCGCGCGCACGTCGTTCGACCACCTCATGGACCGCGAGTTGGACGACGAGGTGCGCAAGGACATCCGCGCCATCGTCCTGTCGCACAAGGAAGTGCGCGCCATGCACGACCTGCGCACGCGCTCGTCGGGCATGTACTCGTTCATCCAGCTCCACCTCGAGCTCGATGCGAGCCTGACCCTCCTGCAGGCGCATCGCATCTCCGACGAGGTCGAGCGCATGATCAACGCCAAGTACCCGACCGCCGAGGTGCTGATCCACGAGGATCCCGCCGGCGTGGGCGAGGTGCGCGCCACCTTCGCGTAAGGCGCGCGGCGGTGGTGTCCGCGCCGCAGGACGACGTCATCGCCTTTCTATCCGACCCCGCGACTCATGCGGGTGCGCCGGTGCGGCGCATCGATACCCATGCGTCCGTGATGTTCCTCGCCGGAGAGCGCGCCCTCAAGCTGAAGCGGGCGGTGCGCTACCCGTACCTCGACTTCTCCACCCTGGAGAAACGCCGCGCCGCCGCCACCGCCGAGGTGGCCGTGAACGCGCGCTCGGCTCCGTCGCTCTACCGGGGCGTCGTGGCGGTCACGCGCGCGCCGGGCGGGGGCCCGCAGCTCGGCGGCAGCGGGGAGCCCGTCGAGTGGCTGGTGGACATGCGCCGCTTCGAAGAAGCGACCACGTTCGATCGCCTCGCCGACGCCGGCCGGCTCACGCCGGAGCTGATGGAGCAGACCGCGGACGCCATCGCCGACCTGCACGACGCGGCCGAGGTCCGCCGCGACGCCGGAGCCTCCGCCGCGCTGGCGGAGATCGTGAAGGAGAACGCCACCCTGCTGCAGGCCGACCGGACCGTGCTGTCCGAGTCCGACGTCGATGATCTGAACCGGCGCAGCCGTGCCGCGGTGTCGGCGCTCGCCCCGCTGCTGGCTGCGCGCCAAGCCGCCGGCAAGGTGCGGCGCGGCCACGGCGACCTGCACCTGCGCAACATCTGCCTGGTCGCGGGGCGCCCGACCCTGTTCGACGCCTTGGAGTTCGACGAGCGCCTGGCGACGGTGGACGTCCTCTACGACCTCGCGTTCCTCCTGATGGACCTGTGGCAACGCGACCTGACCGATCTCGCCAACCGCCTGTTCAACCGCGTTCTCGAGCGCACGCGCGATTTCGACGGGCTCGCTGCGCTGCCGCTGTTCCTGTCCGCGCGCGCCGGCATCCGCGCCCACGTCGCCCTGGCCGCGGCCCGGGTTACCGGCGGCGCCCAGCAGCACTCCGCAGCGGCCCGCGCGTACGTCGCCCTGGCGCGGCGCCTGCTCGATCCCGTGCCGCCGGTCCTGGTGGCGATCGGCGGCCTTTCCGGTACCGGCAAGACGACCCAGGCGCGGCTGCTGGCGCCCCGCCTTGGCCGTCCGCCGGGGGCGGTGGTCTTGCGCAGCGACGTCGCGCGCAAGCGCCAGCTCGGCGTCGCCCCGCTCGAGCGCCTGCCGGAAGAGGGATACGCGCCCGAGGTGACGCGCCGCGTCTACGACGAGCTGTGCGCCGACGCGCGCCGCTGTCTCGCCGCCGGTCAGGCGGCGGTCGTCGACGCAGTCGCCGGACGGCCGGGCGAGCGGTCGGCGTTCGAGGCGGTCGCGGCGGACGCGGCCGTGCCCTTCCGCGGAATTTGGCTCGAGGCGCTGACGGCCGACAGAGTGGAGCGAGTCACCAAGCGCCGCGACGACGCCTCCGATGCCACCGCCGCCGTGGCGATGCGCCAGGAGACGCTGGCCACCGGCGACATTCGCTGGCGGCATGTCGACGCCTCCGGACCGGCGCCCGCGGTGGCGGACGTGGTGCGCGCCGCCGTCGAGGTGCAGCCATGAGTCTGCGCGTGCTGTACGACTCGCAGGCCATCGCCGCGCGCGTCGAACACCTGGCGCAGCGCGTCGCCGCTGCCGCTCCGAACGACCTGGTGGTCGTCGGCGTGCTGAAAGGGAGCTTCATTTTTGTCGCCGACCTGGTGCGGGCGCTGGACCGGCTTGGCGTAACGCCCGAGGTCGAGTTCATGCGGCTGTCGAGCTACGGACGCTCGCGCGAAAGTGGGGGCACGGTTCGCTTGCTGGGCGAGCCGCCCGCCGCTATCTCGGGCCGCTACGTGCTGCTGGTCGACGACATCGCCGACACCGGGGGCTCTCTCGACTTCGCCCGCAGGTTCTTTGTCGAGCGCGGCGCGGCGCAGGTGCTCACCTGCGTCTTGCTGGACAAGCCGAGCCGGCGGCGCGTTGCGTTCGCGCCCGATTTCGTCGGCTTCACCGTCGGCGACGAGTTCGTCGTCGGCTATGGTCTCGACGACGCCGAGCGGTATCGCCACCTGCCGTATCTCGGCGTGGCGGATTCCGGCTGAGCTTCCGCCGCACGCCCGCATCCGGGCAAGCTCAAGTATCCGAAGCTGAGGCTTGGCCATATTACTGTGGCTTTTCTGTCCCCGCAGCGCAACGAACTGCACAAGAAGCGCGGCCCGTAAGCAACGGCCAGAAAAAATAGCGCCGTTCCGTGAAATTCGCGTTTGAAACACACCAGCCGGTGCTTATCATTCGAGGTATGCAATATCGGGTAGGGCGCGCTTGCCCGCCTGCAGCGCAAGCAGAGCGGCGGTCCCGAGGTTACGGCGACGGTCAACTAGCGAGCCCTCCGCCGGTCGATACGGGGCGCGCGCCTGCAAGCGCGCCCCTCTGATTCGAGGGAGCCCAGCCCTCTTGCTAAGGCCAAACCTCCCCACCCATACTCCGCGCCGATTTGGGCGTGGGAATCGCTCCGGCATCGTGCCGGCGGGTGGGCGCTCGGATCTCGGAGGCAATACCAATGAACAAGATGATTGCAGCGGTCCTCGCCGTGGGGATGATGGTTTTCGCAGGCGTCGCTTCGGCTGCGGACGTGAAGGGCGCGATCACCGCGGTGAACGCGCAGGCCCGCACCGTCACCATCGGCGGCGTGACCTACACCTTCCCGGCCAACGTCGACATGGCTGGCCTGGCTGCTGGTCAGACCGTCAACCTGACCTACACCACGGCCAACAACGTCAACACCGTGTCGAAGGTCACGAAGTAAGCTTCGTCCTTAGACGAATCGCTTCATTCGAGAACGGGCGCGCGGTTCACCGCGCGCCCGTTTTGATTCCGCCCGGCGGACGCCGCCTTAGGGGGCGGGCGCGGGCGCCGGAGCAGCGGGCGCGGGCGGCTCGCCCTGCGCGCCCGGCGTCACTTCGATCTTGATCGAGGTTATTTGCTCGATGCCCTTCGGGAACAGGCCGAGGCTGCCCCACTTGAGCGCGCTGAAGACGTTGGAGAAGTCGTCAGTCCACGTACGCACCGGCTTCACCTCGGGGATGTCGCCCCACGGCAGGTAGCCCTCCTTCAGCGCCGCGATGTGCTCGGGCCGGCGGGCCAGCACCACCCAGGTGGTGGGCAGGGCGAAGAACGTCGCCGGGCTCGGGCTGAAGTCGACGGTGAGCGCGGCGAGGCCGGCATCCTCGGCGAGGTCGGCCACCACCGGCAGCAGGTTCACGAAGGTGTTGGTGATGTGCACCATCAGCTTGCCGTCGGGCTTCAGCTTCTTCAGGTAGAGCTGGATCGCCTCGCGCGTGAGGATGTGCACCGGGATTCCGTCACCCGAGAAGGCGTCGAGGAAGATGACGTCGAACGACGCATCCGGCTCCTTGGCGATGGTGAGGCGGCCGTCGCCGAGCACGACCTCGGAGCCGCAATCCTGCAGGAAGCGGAAGTACTCCGGGTTGCGGGCGACCTGCTCCACCACCGGGTCGATCTCGTAGAAGGTGAGCTTGTCCTCGGGCCGCATGTAGCAGGACAGCGCCCCGGCGCCGAGACCGAGCACGCCGACGCGCAAGGGCGGCGACTCCATGCTGCGGATGGTTGAGAAGAAATGCCCGACCGGGCCGCGCTCCGTGTAGTATGACACCGGCAGCCGCGGCACGTCCATGAACTGCACGCCATGGATGGTGACGCCGTGCACCAGGTAGTGGAAGCGGCTGGTCGTCTGGGTAAGCGGGCCGGGCTCGGCGTCGATATGGCTGACGTAGATGGTCGTCACGCCGAAGAACGAGCGGATGCGCGCCAGCTGGGCGCCGGTCTTCCAGAACAGCCCCGGCGTCAGCACGATCAGCACGACGAACATGGCAAGCGCGAGGCGAAGCGGCCGCCGCGTGCCCAGCCAGATCACGGCGAGCAGCAGGAGCACCGTGAAGGCGACCTTGCCGGCGTTCTCGAGCGTCGTCGACATGATCGCGAAGTCGCCGAGCAGCCGGCCGAAGATGGCGTAGAACCAGCCGTAGACGACGAACGCCGCATTGATCAGGAACGAGCGCAAGCGGTTCTCGGCGATGACCAAGTAGAGCAACGCCGGCAGGAGGAAGTCCCACAGACGCGGATGCATGGCGAGGCGTCCGGCCGGCGAGCCCGCCAGCGCGTCGCGCAGCGTGGAGATCGGGCGGCGCCTGCCGAGCCAGGCGCCCAGGGGCGACGGCCCGGCGGCGCGCGGGCGCAGCAGCATCGCCAGCAGCAGCGCGATCGGATACTCGTAGACGCTGTTGAACACCACCGGCGCGACGAGCGCGGTGAGGATGCCGCCCAGCACGCCGCCCAACGACATCCACAGGTAGAACTCGGTGAGGCGTGCCGGCGGCGGGCGCAGGCGCGCAAGCTCGCCGTGCAGCACCATGGTGCTGACGAACATCGCCAGCAGGTGCAGAACCAGAAGGACGTAGATCTGCGACGTCTCGAAGAAGATCGCCACCATCGGCACGACGATCAGCTGCGCCCACAGCCAGAACCTGGGCGGGACCAGCGGCCGGCGCGCGAAGACGAACACGAACGTCAGCAGGTACAGCGACAGCGGAATGATCCACAGGAACGGCACCGCCGCGATGTAGCTGCCGATGTGCAGCGTGACGCCGAGCAAAAGCGCTGACGGCACCAACGACAGCAGCACCCAGCGGCCGCGCACCGCCCACGTCACCTCCTGGGTGACGAAGGTGCTGACGGCCTCGGCCGTGGCGGAGACCTCCGGCCGGTAGCGCTGCCACAGCAGCACCGCGCAGGCGAAGATCAGCGCCGCCAACGCAGCGTAGCCGATCATCCAGGCGAGGCTCTGGGCGCGAACGCCAAGCAGGGGCTCGACGATCACCGGGTAGCTGAGCAGCGCCAGCCAGCTGCCGAGATTGGAGGCGCCATAGAGGAAGTAGGGGTCCCCCGACCAGGCGTGGTCGGTATTGGCGAACCATTTCTGCAGCAGCGGCGCGGTGGCCGAGATGGCGAAGAACGGAATGCCGACCGACACCGCCAGAATGCTCAGCAGCCATGGGATCGGCGTGGTCGCCGCCGGCGGCGCCTCGGAGCCGGTCCAATGCAGCCAGCCGCCGGCGTCGCCGATGCCGATCGGCAGGAACAGGAAGGCCATCAACAGCACCACCGAGTGCAGGATGGCTTGGCGCTTCAGCCCGAGGATGCGGGTGGAAAGGTGGGCGTACAGGTAGCCGGCCAGCAGTACGGCCTGGAAGAACACCATCGAGGTGTTCCATACGGCTGGCGAGCCACCGGCGCGCGGCAGCACCATCTTGGTGAACATGGGCTGCACGGCGAACAGCAAGAACGCGCTCAAGAAGATCGTCGCCATGAAGAGCGGCAGCGTCATCGCGCTCACGCCGGTGGCGCTCTTACGCCCCGCAACCGTCGTTACCACCGCACCCTCCCGCCCTTCTCGGGCACACGCCCGTTGGCAACGCACAGCCGTCGCTCTCCTTGCCGGACCGCCCGGCAAGACACTGGAGAACCCGTCGTTCTGGATGGACAACCGAACTGGCTTACCCGGCCTGTCCCGCCTATCGGCCGCCGCCGCCGAGTATGCCATGGGCCAATGGCGCATTACTACGCGTGTCGGTGTCGAACCCTGGCCCGCCGCCGCCCTTGCGAAGCTGCATTCTTCCTGTAAGGAATAAGATAGGGACGGCTTTGGAGCTTGGACCCGCCATCGTGGCGGTTCTGGTCTGCGGCCATCCCGTCAACGCGGATTAGGGGAGTTACTCGAATGAACAAAGTTTTTGCCGCCCTGGTCGGGGCGACGATGGTGCTGAGCGCCGGCGTGGCCGCCGCCGCCGATATCAAGGGCGACATCAAGGCAATGAACATGGAAGCGCGCACGGTGACGATCGGCACCACCACCGTGACGTTCCCGCAGAACGTCAGCCTGTCCGGCTACATCGTGGGCACCACCGTAATAATCACCTACACGACCGCAGGCAACGTCAACACCGCCACCGCCATCGCCAAGGTGGCGAAGTAAGCCTCGTTCGACCCAGAAAAGGACGGGCGCCCAGCCGATTCGGGCACCCGTCCTATTCTCTTGCGGCGGGGCGCGCTTGCCGACAACGTTCGGTTGTCCCCGGCCGCACAGGATGTGGCGCTTCGTGCGTCATTGACCACAAAATGTTGTATGTCGGCCGCCTCAGCCTACGCTAGCGGCGGGGTCTTGCGTCCCTTCCCGCAACAATGTGAAATTCACGCGGGAGGCACGAGGATCGACTCGCCATTGTGGCGGGTCATCTGGGCTGCTCCCTTGTGAGTAAACAGGAGAACATCGAATGAAGCGGGTAATTGCCGCCCTTGCTGGGGCGACCATGCTGATGGCTGCTGGCGTTGCCACCGCGGCCGAAGTCAAGGGCGCGATCACGGCCATGAACGCTGGCGCTCGTACCGTCACCATCGGCGGCGTGACCTACACCTTCCCGGCCAACGTCGACATGGCTGGCCTGGCTGCTGGTCAGACCGTCACGCTGACCTTCACCACCGCCAACAACGTCAACACGGTGTCCAAGGTCACGAAGTAGTACCCTTTGCTTTAAGGGCCCAGAAAAGGACGGGTGCGCAGAGTTACGCACCCGTCCTGTTCTTTTGTGCGCCTCGCTGGGCAGCCCCACCGCCCCGCCGCTCCCCGCAGGACGCCAAAAAAGCGTCGATTTCCAAGGCCTCACGAACTACGACCTTCCGCCGGCGAATTGATTTGCGAGGGGACGAAGGTCCGCCGCCGCGGTGGCCCCCTCTCTCGATGCAGCGATCGGGACGAGCTCCGACAGCGGATCAGTCGCAAATCGTCGCTGCCGGGTGTGCCGACGCCGGTGACGTCGTGGCGACGTCGCGGTCCGCCGCGATTCAATACCTCCCCCGTGCGATCTCGAGGGGCCTTGCTGGCGCCATAATTTCCCGTATGAATCGTCGCGGGGAGGCAAATCAGTCCCGCCAAGTGTTGGCGGGAGTCTTTTGTCCCTCCCGCTTACAGGAGGAACACCATGAAGAAGGTACTTGCTGCCGTAACCGGAGCTGCGTTGCTGCTCGCCGCTGGCGTCGCTTCGGCTGCGGATGTGAAGGGCGCGATCACCGCGGTGAACGCGCAGGCCCGCACCGTCACCATCGGCGGCGTGACCTACACCTTCCCGGCCAACGTCAACATGGCGGGCCTGGCTGTCGGTCAGACCGTCAACCTGACCTACACCACGGCCAACAACGTCAACACGGTCTCCAAGGTTACAAAGTAACCTTCTCGGTTAAGCCTTGAGGAGCAGGGCGGATGTGCCACAAGCGCATCCGCCCTGTTCGTTTCTGAGGTACCCTGAGCGCCATGGCTCGGACACGCCATGAACCCAGAAGCACCTCCGGAAGCGCCGCCGCCCCTCGCCGCTGAACCGGCCGCAACGGCGCCGCGGCGGCCTCGGCCGCGCGGGCTGTGGGGGCGGTTGCGCGCCTACTTCATCACCGGCCTGCTGGTCACGACGCCGGCCATCTTCACCGTCTACGTGGCCTGGGTCGCGATCAACTTCGTCGATTACCGGGCAGCGCGCCTGATCCCGCCGGAATACAACCCGAACACCTACCTGCCGTTCTTCATTCCCGGCATGGGCGTGCTGGTGTTGCTGGTGTTGCTCACCCTGATCGGCATGCTGACGACCGGGTATCTCGGGCGCGTAGTGACTCGGACCACGGACCGGGCGCTGACGCGCGTGCCGTTCGTGCGCCAGGTCTACGCGGCCACCAAGCAGATGATGGAGTCGGTGTTCTCGACCCAGTCGAGCACGTTCCGCCAGGTCGCGCTGGTCGAATACCCGCGGCGCGAGATGTGGTCGATCGGCTTCGTCACCGGCGGCGTCAAGTTGAACGTGCGCGGGAAGGAGGAGGAGTTGGTCAACGTCTTCGTGCCGTTCACGCCCAACCCGACGTCGGGCGCCATGCGTTTGGTGCCGCGCAAGGATGTGATCCTCCTTGACTTGCCGGTGGAGGAGGGCGTGAAGCTCGTGATGTCAGGCGGCATCCTCGCGCCCGAGCTGCTGCGCGAGCAGACGGCGATTCACACCGTCGATGTGACGCCGTTGGAGTCGGACCCGGGCACCGATCCGCCGCGCAAGCGGCGGCGCGCTTCCTAGCGCCGCTCAGCGCTTTCGGGCGGGCGCCGCCGACTTTGCCGGAGCGCCCGGCGTCGGCGCTGTCGCCGTCACCGAGACCGCCGACGCCGCCGGCGCGGTCGGACCTTCCTTGCTGCTCGTGTCCCGCGCCAGCGCAACCTCGACCCGGTAGACCCGGAACGCCAGGCGGTAGCCGACGTAGATCAGCAGCGGCGCGGCGACCGCCGCGGCGACGCGCGACAGCAGGGAGAAGTTCGACGCGAAGAAGTCTCCCGGCAGCCAACCGAACGCGGCGACGAGCCACGTCAGGATGCCGAGGCCGCTGAACGCGAAGCCCCACAGCAACGGGCCGCCCAATCCAACCACCAGCAGCATGGTGAGGGCGGTCGCCATCGTGGCTTGGGCTTGAGGGGTCATGGCGGTCCGGTCGGAGCGGCAGCGGTGGCACACACCTAAGGTGAACCGCTCACCCGCGCAAGCGCTGCGTCGGCCCCGCGCGGCCATATGTATGACTCGGCAGGCGTGGCTCCACTAGCTGTGGGCGACGCGTGCCGGCCTGTCGCAGCACACCGGATTGCGCGGCTGGGTCCGCAGGCGTATATGGCTGCCCGTCGCACCGGCCGCCGCCGGGCACCTCCCAAATCCACATGCATCCTGACGCCGTGCCGCCCTCCGGCGGCCATCCTTTCGAGCTGCCGTTCCAACCGCGCCGTCGATCGTGACGACGAGCGGGATCGCGAGCGCAGGCCACCCGACGCCGGACAAGCAGCACCTGGCGTCGCTCGCCCTCGGTGCGCTCGGCATCGTCTATGGCGACATCGGCACGTCGCCGCTATACGCCCTTCGCACCGCCTTTGCGCCTTCGAGCGGCGTCGCGCCAACGCCCGACAACGTGCTCGGCATTCTGTCGCTGGTGTTCTGGACGATCACCCTGCTGGTGACGCTCAAGTACGTCACCCTCATTCTGCGAGCTGACAACCGCGGCGAGGGCGGCGCGATCGCCCTGATGGCGCTCACGCGTGCTGCGCATGCAACGCGCCCCCGCGTGCGCGCGTTCGTGCTCGCGGCTGGCTTGATCGGCACGGCTCTGTTCTTCGGTGACGCCATGCTGACTCCGGCGATCTCGGTGCTCAGCGCCGTAGAAGGGCTGCAAGTCGCCACGGACGCATTCCAGCCGTACGTCATGCCGATCGCCGTCACGGTAATCGTGCTGTTGTTCCTCACGCAGCGCCGTGGAACTGCGAGTGTCGGCCGCATGTTCGGGCCGATCATGTTCGCCTGGTTCCTGGTGCTCGGCGGTCTCGGCATCTACGGCATCGCCAAGCATCCGGCCGTATTGGCCGCCGTCAATCCGGCGTATGCGCTGGATTTCATCGCGCGCGAGGGGTGGCACCTGTTCGTGCCGCTCGGCGCGGTGTTCCTAGCTATCACCGGCGCCGAGGGCCTCTACGCCGACCTCGGCCACTTCGGCGCCAAGCCCCTGCGGGTTGCCTGGTTCTCGGTCGTGATGCCGGGTCTCGTGCTCAATTACTTCGGCCAGGGCGGGGCGATGCTCGAGGACCCGGCGGTTGCCCGCAATCCGTTCTTCCTGCTGCCCCCCGATGTGCTGCTCTATCCGATGGTAGCGCTGGCGACCCTGGCCACGGTCATCGCTTCGCAGGCCGTCATCTCCGGCGCCTTCTCGTTGTTTAATCAGGCCATCCAGCTCGGCCTCGCGCCGCGCACTGAAGTGCAGCACACCTCGCCACAGGAGATCCGGCAGGTCTACCTGCCGCAGGTGAACTACGCCCTGTTCGTCGGCGTGCTGGCGACGATGCTGTCGTTCGGGTCCTCGAGCGCGCTCGCAGGCGCCTACGGCGTCGCCGTCAGCGGCACGATGGTGGTGACTTCGGCGCTGGCGGCGCTCGCGGCGGGCCAGCTCTGGAACTGGCCGCGCGCGCTTATCGTCGGGCTGTTCGGCGTCCTCCTTGCGATCGACCTGATGTTCTTCGTTGCCAACATGCTGAAGCTGTTCGATGGCGGCTGGGTGCCGCTCGTCATCGCGGGGGTGATCTTCGTCTGCTCGACGACGTGGATCAAAGGCCGTGAGGCCCTCTACTCGAAGCTCGCCGCCGAAGGCGCCCAGCTCGACGACTTCATCAACAGTGTCGGTCCCAGCCTGCCGCGCGTTCGCGGCACCGCCGCCTACATGGCACGTCTCGGCGAAGCGGTGCCGCACGCGCTACTGCACAACATCAAGCACAACAAGGTGCTGCACGAACGCATCCTGCTGATGACGGTCATTACCGAGGACATGCCCGTCGTGCCGCGCGAGAACCGCGTCGAAGCGCAAGCACTGGACAAGGGATTCTGGCGCATCACCGTGCGCTACGGCTTCCTGCAAAGCCCGAACCTTCCGCGCGCCCTCGTGCAGCTGGCGCCCTCCGGTCTCGAGATCGACATCCACGACACCAGCTTCTTCCTGGGTCGCGTGACGCTCGTGCCGGCGATGAAGCCGCTCATGCCGGCGTGGCGCCGGCGACTCTACTTCGCGCTGGCGCGCAACGCGGCATCGGCGCCCGATTTCTTCCGCATCCCCACCGATCGCGTCGTCGAGGTCGGAGCGCAGATCGCGCTCTAGTCACACATGGCGCGGAGGTACTCGCGGTCGAAGGCGGCCGCGATGCTCTCGCGCGGCGAATAGGGACCGGGCTCGTAGGCCCGCGAAGCAACCCCCTGCTGGTTGAGCTCGCAGACGTGCCAATCCTGGCGATTGGTCACGTCGCAAAATCCGACCGCGTCATCAGGCCGGAAATCCGCCCGCCCGAACGCGTCGGGATGGAACAGCCACTCGCAGCGTACCGTCGTCTGCGCGGGCGCGCGCGGCCACAGCGTGTGCACCATGGCGTAATCGGGGTGCAGGCTGAGCAACAGGTTCGGAAAATTCGAGTAGTAGTAGACGCGGCCCTGCTCTTCCGCGTCGAGCGCGCCGAGCGGCAGCGCGCACGCGTTGCCGCTCGTGGTGATGCTGCCGCCGCTGCGGATCGGCATGAAGCCGCCGAGGAATGGGCCCTCGCTGAGGTCGTTCTCCGCCTTGTTGTAGGGGGTGAGCTTGGCGAGGGCAGGATGGACGCCCGGGCAGTGGTAGCACTCGGAGAAGTTCTCGAAGAGTAGCTTCCAGTTGGCGGCGACGTCGTAGTCGATGCGCCTGGCCGCGCGCAGCAAGGGCAGGTTCCACCGCGCGAACTTGCCGAGAAGCGGGGCGAACGCAGACTCGAATGGCGTCGGCTCGCGTCCGACGTTGACGAACACGAGGCCCTCCCAGATGCCGACCTGCGCAGACCGCAGGGCGATTCCGGCGTGATCGAAGCCGGGCACGCCATCCATGTGCGGTGCGGCGCGCAGGCGGCCGTCCAGCTCGTAGGTCCAGCTGTGATACGGGCAGCGGATCGCGCCGGTGAACCGGCCGGACTCGCGCTCGCACATGCGTGAGCCGCGGTGCCGGCAGACGTTGTAGTGGCAATGGACGCCGCCGTCGGCGCCGCGGACCAGGATCAGGCTCTCGCCCGCCACTTCGCGCAGCACAAATGCGCCGGGTTCCGCCAACTCGTGCACGTGAGCCGCGCACACCCAGCGCGCCGCGAAAATGCGCTGTTGCTCGGCGGCAAATATCTCAGGCGACGTCAGGTACCGCTGCGGCAGGGTGCGCGCGCCCGCCGTGTAGGTGTCCGCCGTATTGCGGAATTCGGCCGCCATGGCAGGACAATGTATGGCGAGCGCGCCGCGGGCGCGACATTCGGCTGGAGTCCGTTGCGGGCCCTAGAGGCTGCGCGCGACGCGGAAACCCAACGTGTTCTTGCGGTTGGCCGGGAGGTCCCAGTTGCGCAGCGCCGAGCGCACGTCCGGCGCGTCGGAGAGCCATGCCCCGCCGCGCGTCACACGCTGTCCGCAATTGCCGAGCGCGGCCCATACGGTGCCGTCGGCCGGCGCCCCCGCGTAGGTCTCGTGCCAGCAATCCTCGACGCGCTCCCACACGTTGCCGAGCATGTCGCGCACGCCGAAGGCGTTGGCGGGGAAAGTGCCTGCCGGCGAGGTGCGCTTGGCGTCGTACTCGGTGCCGCAACCGTCGCAATTGGCGTTGCCGCGGCCGATATCGTTGCCCCACGGACGCGTGGTGCTCGTGCCGGCGCGCGCCACGAACTCCCACTCGGCCTCCGACAGCAGACGGTACCGCTGGCCGGTGCGCTGGCTCAGCCACTGCAGGTAGGCGCCGGTCTCGTCCCAGTTGATGCACACGACCGGGTCACGGTCGCTTTGGGCGAAGCCCGGGGAATCCCAGTTGCGCGCCGGGTCGGGCGTCATCTTCATCTGCGTGCCGTTGTAGTAAAAGCAGTCGCCTCCCGGCGCGCGGCCGGTGGCACGGACGAACTCGGCGTACTCGCCTTTGGTCACCTCGAAGCGGCCGACCGCGAACGCCTTGCCGATGGTCACGGTGTGGGCGGGAGCTTCGTCGGTCGAGCGGCTGGGGACGCTGCCGGGAGTGCCCATCGAGAAGCGTCCGGCCGGAATGACCACCATCTCCGGGCAGGTCTCGCAGTCCTTGAAGGAGTAGCCCGGCTTCAGCGTGCGCCCAGCGACCTGCACCGTCTGCTGGTCGGGCGGCGGAATCCCGGCGCTGTCGTCGCCGCAAGCGGCGAGAAGGGCGGCGCACGAGACGAGCACGGCTCGCAGGGATGTGCCGGAGACGCCGTACCGCATGCTGCCACTCCTATCTGCGGGCCCGCTCGCAAGGACGCCAGAGTGGCTTGGGCGGCGCCGTGCGGCGTGCCCATTGCCTGGCCTGGTCGTTGGATCCTGGTCGGGGAGAGAGGATTCGAACCTCCGGCCCCCAGCTCCCGAAGCTGGTGCTCTACCAGGCTGAGCTACTCCCCGAAAAGCAGCGGCTATATAGCGTCAACGCGCTGACCGCCGCAACCCGAGCGCCACGCGGGTGCCCGGACGCAGCCACGGCCCCGGAGCGCGTTCCTCCTTGGAAGGCCCGGCCAAGCTCCCGTTCGGGGTCCGGCCAAGCTCAAGGGCAATATCCCCTTTGGTCATTGTCCCGACGACCCCGCTACGGGGTGGCAATCCCCCGTTAGCCTGACCGCTTGTCGGCGACCGGTACGACGCCGGCAACGCTGCGTAGTCCGACCAGTAAAAGGAGAAAGACAGTGAAGGTTCTAAGACATTCACTCGTCGCTGCAGCCATCGTCCTCGGTGCACAAGCGGCGAACTCCGCAACTCTCAGAACCGTGGAATACCAGGCGTTCATCCACACATCGACCGACTGCCGGGCCGATCTCGGCGGTGCGACGATCACGCTCCCCGATGCCACGATTCTGTGGAATGACTACAATGGCGCCACCATGCTGCCGGCCTGCCTGCCGGCAAACTACGACATCCACATCCCAGCGACGTTCCGCGGCGACTTCGATGTCCTCACCGCGGACGCCTTCGATGATCGGTTCTCGTTCACCCTCAACCCGGCCGCAATGGGAGGAACGTCAACGGCGGCCGCCGACGCCGTTTTGAACCTCATCGTTGGGGTCAACACCGGCTTCGACAACGCTACCTTCGGCATCTACGAGTCCATCGGCGACGGAGTCCTCGGACCGGCGCGCGCGACGCGCAGCGGCGGCGGACAGCTCTTGGTGGGCGGCATCGACGTAGGCGCCGACTACTTGCTGCGCGTCACCGGCAACCTGCGCTCCGACAATCCCAACACCTCTGAAGACGAATCCACCAACGTGGGCCAGTACAAGATCGTGCTCGGCTTGACGCCGATCCCGGTCCCGCCGGCGCTGCTCCTGCTGATGACGGCAGTGGGCGCCCTGTTCGGCATGGGGACGCTGCGTGGAAGGGCGCGCGTGGCGAGCTCGGCGTGACGCCGAGCCCAGTCACGAATGCCTCCTGGAGGCGGCCCTCGGGCCGGCTCTTTTTTGATTAGTGGCCGCGCTCGATGCAGAAGTCGATCACGCCGAGCAGCGCGTCCTTCGCCTTGCTGTTGGGGAAGATCGCCAGGGCATCGCGGGCAATCGCCCCGTAATGACGGGCGCGCTCGAGCGTATCGGCCAGCGCGCCGTGCCGCTGCAGGAGCGTCAGCGCCTGGGCGAGATCCGCGTCCTCCTGGGCGCCTTCCGCAAGAGTGCGGTGCCAGAAGGCGCGCTCGCTATCGCTGCCGCGCCGGTAGGCGAGCACCACGGGCAGCGTGATCTTGCCCTCGCGGAAGTCGTCGCCAATGGTCTTGCCCAGGGTCGCTTCGCGCGCCGAGTAGTCGAGGACGTCGTCGACCAGCTGGAACGCGATGCCGAGATTGCGCCCATAGCTCGTCAGCGCGTCTTCCTCCTCGCGCGAGCGGCCCGCCATCACCGCGCCGACACGGCAGGCGGCGGCGAACAGGGGCGCCGTCTTGGCCATGATCACGTCGAGGTACGCGTCCTCGGTGGTGCCGGTATCGTTGGTGGTCAGCAGCTGCAACACCTCGCCCTCGGCGATGCGCGCCGCGGCTTCCGAGAGGATGCCCAGCATCTTGAGCGAGCCCACCTCGACCATGAGCTGGAAGGCGCGGCTGAACAGGAAGTCGCCCACCAGCACGCTCGACTGGTTGCCCCACAGGGCGTTGGCGGTGGGCGAGCCGCGGCGCAGCACGCTGTCGTCCACGACGTCGTCGTGCAGCAGTGTCGCGGTGTGGATGAACTCGACGCACGCGGCCAGCAGCACGTGCTGCTTGCCTTCGTAGTTGCACAGCCGCGCGCTCGCCAGCGTCAGCATCGGCCGCAGGCGCTTGCCGCCCGACGACACCAGGTGGCCGGCGAGCTCAGGGATGCGGCCGACAGGCGAGTCCATGCGGCGCAGGATGACGTCGTTCACCGCCGCAAGGTCGTTGGCGGTCAGGTCGAGCATCGGTTGCAGGCCCGAGCGCGCAGGCCTCTCCCGCCTGGTATCAAGCGGCACCACTACCACGGCTGTCCGGTCCCCTGATGCGTCGTGCGGATCTGGCGTCCGCATTCGCAGCGCTGTTGCGGCGAGAGGGCGGAGCATAGGATTGGCCCATGACCACGGTCAATCAAGGCGCAGGCGGCGGCGGGCGGAAGTGAAAGAGCTCCTCCGCACCAACGATGCGGTACTGCTCTCGTGGGTTGACGCCCTTTTGAAGGATGCCCGCATCCGGGCCATCGTGCTCGACCGCCACACGTCGAGCCTCGAAGGCAGCCTTGGCGTGCTGCCGCGAAGACTGATGGTGGAGGACGCCGACGCCGACCGGGCGCGCCGCATCCTGCGCGACGCACACGTGCCCCTGCCGGAGGCGCCGGCGCCCTGATGGAGCTTGAGACGACGCAGGACACCTTGCTGGGCGGCCGCGTGCAGTTGCATCAGCCGGCGCAGGGGTACCGTGTCGCGATCGATCCGGTGCTGCTCGCCGCGGCAGTTCCGGCCCGGCCGGGGGAACACGCCGTGGACCTTGGTGCCGGCGTCGGTGCGGCGACCTTGTGCCTCGCCGCCCGCCTGCCCCAGTGCCTGGTGACCGGCGTGGAGATCAGCGAGCCGCTCGTCGCCATTGCGCGTCACAATGTCGCTGCCAACCACCTCGAATCGCGCGTCTCGGTAATCGCCGGAGACGTGCGGGAGCGGCACGGCGGGCCGTTCCACCACGCCATGGCCAACCCGCCCTTCGCCGAGCCGGGCAGCGGCACGTCTTCCCCGGATGCAGGCAAGCGCCGCGCCAATGTGGAAGGCGACACCAGGCTGGCGGCATGGGTCGAGGCGGCCTTTGCGGCCGTGCGCGACGGCGGCACGGTGACCTTCGTCCACCGCGCCGACCGGGTTGCCGAGCTTCTCGATGCGTTCGCGCGCGCCGGTGCCGGCGGCATCGTGCTGTTCCCGTTGTGGCCGAAGGCAGGGGCCGACGCGAAGCGGGTGCTCCTGCAGGGCCGCAAGGGCTGCCGCGGGCCGCTGCGGATGGCGGCCGGCCTGGTCCTGCATGAGGCGGACGGCGCCTACAGCCGCGCCGCCCAGGCGGTCCTGCGCGACGGCGGCGCGCTGACCCTCTAGCCCCCGGCGCCCGGGCCCATTTTCGGGCCTGTAACACGCCTGTCACACATAGAGACAGACACGACGCCTGCGGACGTTTGAGGCTGGGCGCCGGAGCGCGCTGAATGCACCTCGCGCTCGGGGGGTGCAGCATGGGTCTTACCGCAGAGGGTACCGCTGCCACGATGGCGCCCGCCTCGGACAGAGAAGTGGACGGCACGGCCTGCGCGCTGTTGTCGGGCACGGACGTGACGCGGATGAAGGACCTCGAACCGCTCCGCCGGGCCCAGGTCAGGGATGACGCCGGGCAGGTCTCCGCGGAGCTCGCCCACGACCTCAACAACGCTCTCACCGTCATCATCGGCAACGCGGAGCGCATCGCCCAGCGTGGCGGGCAGGATGTGCGCGCCGACGCGGACGCAATCCTGCGCAGTGCCCAACGCGCGGCGAATCTCACCGGGCAGATGCTGGCGGTGGCACGGCGCGAATCGCCGGGGCCGGAATGGGTCGACACCGCCGCGTTGCTCGGCTCGCTGGCGACTGTCCTCAAGCGCATGCTCGGCGGGCAGGTAACCGTCTGGCTGGAGCCAGCCGCGACCGCCCCGGTGCTGGCGGATCGGGCATTGCTCGAATCAGCGCTCCTCAGCCTGGCGGTCAATGCGCGCGATGCCATGCCGTGCGGGGGATTGCTGACCGTCAAGGCCGAGGACGCACACGTCTCCTCAGACGCGAGGTCGGCGGCTGCGGACCTGCGACCTGGGCAGTATGTCCGGCTGTCGGTTGCGGACACCGGCGTCGGCATGACGCCGCAGATCGCCGCCCGCGCCTTCGAGCCGTTCTTCACGACCAAGTGCCCCGGTAAGGGCACCGGCCTCGGCCTCAGCACCGTCCGGCGCTTCGCCCGGTCCTGCGGCGGCGACGCCGTCGTCGAAAGCAATCCCGGGCGCGGCACGACCGTCAGCCTGTACTTGCTGAGAGGTGGGGCAGCGTGACCCCGCCATTCCCATCGTGGCGGCGCTTGAGGTGAACATGGACCTAACAGGCATTAAACGCAGCTCCCGTCCCACAAAGCTGCGCACCAAACAGATCATGGTCGTTGACGAGGACGCTGCGACGCGCGCGGTGGTCCGCGAGACGCTCGAGCCGCTCGGCTACGGAATCATCGGCGCCAGCATCTGCGCCGACGGCATCAAGGCGCTCGCTGAGGTCGTCATCGACCTGGTGATCGCCGACATCTTCATGTCCAGCACAATCAGCACGGCGAGCGGCGTCACCTGGGGCATCCAGGAGGTGCGCAAGCATCAGGCTTCGACGAAGGTCGTGGCGCTGTCGGCGTCATGGGGCGTCGACAGTGGGCGCAACCTCGCCGATTCCGCCAGGCGCATGGGCGCCGACCTCGTGCTGACCAAGCCGTTGAGCGCGCCGGAGGTCGAGGAGGCGGTGCTCTCGCTACTGGGCGGCCCGATCGAAATGGCGGAACTCGCCTCCTAGGCAGGCGAGGGCCGGACCGCGGCCCGCGACAGCGGCCGCCCACATCCTGGGAAAACCGCGGTTTGTTGCGGCGTCCGGGGGTGGGCCCTATGCTTCCCGCATGGGACTCGCCTCGCGCCTCGGTGCGCCATTGGCGGCACTGGGGCCGTTCATCGGCCGGCGTGCGCGCCACCCGTTGGTCGCCGTCGTGCGGTTGCACGGGGCCATCGGCTCGGTCGGCGTCGGCCGTGGCGGACTCAGCATCACCACGACGGCCCGCGACCTCGAAACCGCCTTTACCCTGCGCGGCGTCAAGGCGGTGGCGCTGGCGATCAACTCGCCGGGCGGCTCGCCGGCACAGTCGAATCTCATCTATCGGCGCATCCGCGCGCTCTCCGAGGAGCACGAGGTGCCGGTCATCGCCTTCTGCGAGGACGCCGCCGCGTCGGGCGGCTACTGGCTCGCGTGCGCCGGCGACGAGATCTACGCCGACCCGAACTCGATCGTCGGCTCCATCGGCGTGGTCTCGGGCGGATTCGGTTTCCCGGCGCTGCTCGCCAAGATCGGCGTCGAGCGCCGCCTGTACGTTCAAGGCGATAACAAGGGCATGCTCGACGCGTTCAGCCCCGAGCGGCCTTCCGACGTCGAGCATCTGCACGGCATCCAGAAGGTGGTGCACGACAGCTTCAAGGCGCTGGTGCGCGAGCGCCGCGGCGAGCGCCTCAAGGGCGAGGAGAAGACGCTGTTCTCCGGCGCCTTCTGGACCGGCACCCAGGCTCTGGACTTCGGCCTTGTGGACGGGCTGGGCGACCTCCGTACCGTCCTGCGCGCCCGCTACGGCGACAAGGTCCGGCTCAAGGTGGTCGGCCGGTCCCCGAATCGCTTGCGCCTGCTGCTCGGACGTGGCACCGAGACGCCGGCGGCGCCCTTGGGTGAGTTGCCGGACGCCGTATTGCGTGCCCTCGAGGCGCGCTGGCTGTGGGCCAGGCTCGGCCTGTGATGCCTCGCGGTTCGGGATTGGGTTGGGAGCGCGCGTAGGCGCGACGCGGACAGATGTTCGGCTTCAGCTTGGGCAAGCTCGTCGTCGCGATGATCCTCATCCTTGCCGTCTGGTACGGCTTCAAGATGATGGGCCGCATCGGCGAGGTGCGCGCCGAGTCCCTCCGCAACGCCAACGCCGCCAAGGGCACGCGCAACAAGCT
Organism: Alphaproteobacteria bacterium; assembly: GCA_016869235.1. Taxonomy (GTDB): domain Bacteria; phylum Pseudomonadota; class Alphaproteobacteria; order UBA2966; family CAIVPW01; genus CAIVPW01. The sequence continues at coordinate 25,374 of VGER01000010.1, forward strand.
CGAGGTCGAGGACCTGACCGAGTGCAAGCGCTGCGGCGCGTTCGTGTCCGCCGGCGCCAAGGCCTGCGCGCGCGACGATTGCCCCTATTCGCGATGACGGCTGCCGCGTCCCGCCCTGGGCGGGCAACCGGCTCAACGCAGCGGAGCTTTCAGGATCTCATTCTCACGCTCCAGCGCTTCTGGGCTGACCAGGGCTGCACCATCCTGCAGCCGTACGACTCCGAGATGGGCGCGGCGACGTTTCATCCGGCGACCGTGCTGCGCGCGCTCGGGCCGCAGCCGTGGCGCACGGCGTTCGTGCAGCCGTGCCGGCGTCCCACCGACGGCCGTTACGGCGAGAACCCCAATCGCTTCCAGCACTACTACCAGCTGCAGGTGGTGCTGAAGCCCTCGCCCGAGAACATCCAGGACCTTTATCTGCGGAGCCTCGCCGCGATCGGCATCGACTCCGCGGTGCACGACATCCGCTTCGTCGAGGACGACTGGGAAAGTCCGACCCTCGGCGCCTGGGGTCTCGGCTGGGAGGTATGGTGCGACGGCATGGAGGTGACGCAGTTCACCTACTTCCAGCAGGTCGGCGGCCTCGACTGCAATCCGGTGTCGGGCGAGATCACCTACGGCATGGAGCGCCTCGCCATGTTCGTCCAGGAGCAGGAAGACGGCTTCCAGCTCGACTGGAACGGCGCCGGCACGACGTATGGCGACGTCTTCCTGCGCAACGAGCGCGAATGGTCGGCGTACAACTTCGAGGAAGCCAACGTCAACAGCCTGCGCCGCCATTTCCGCGAGCACGAGGAAGAGTGCAAGCGCCTGCTGGACAAGAAGCTGGTGCTGCCGGCCTACGACCAGTGCATCAAGGCCAGCCACTCGTTCAACCTGCTGGACGCCCGCGGCGTGATCTCCGTCACCGAGCGCGCGGCGCACATCCTGCGCGTGCGCACACTCACCAAGGCGTGCTGCGAAGCGTGGGTGGAAACCTCTGCCGCGGCAAACTGACGAGCAATGGCGGAACTCCTTCTCGAGCTCCTGTCGGAGGAGATTCCGGCGCGCATGCAGGCGCGCGCCGCCGCCGACCTGCGCGCCTTGGTCACCAAAGGCCTGGGCGAGGCGGGCCTCACATACAAAAGCGCCGACGCCTTCGCCACCCCGCGCCGCCTGGCGCTGGTGGTGCGCGGTCTGCCCGAGCGCTCATCGGACCAAACGATCGAAAAGAAAGGCCCGCGCGTGGACGCGCCACCCGCAGCCATCGACGGCTTCCTGCGCTCCACCGGCCTCAAGCGCGATCAGCTCGAAGAGCGCGACCTGGGCAACGCGGGCCGCGTGCTGTTCGCCGTGCAGAAGAGCCCCGGGCGTGCGGCCGCGGACGTGCTGACCGGCGTCGTGTTGGCGGCAATCCAGGCGTTGCCCTGGCCTAAGAGCATGCGCTGGGCAGCCAACCCGTTCCGCTGGGTGAGGCCGCTGCATGGCGTCCTCGCGCTGGTGGACGGCAAGGTTCTGCAAGTGCGCCTGCCGCTAGGCGAGGGTGGCGCGGCGATACCGGCCGGCCACACGACCGTCGGCCACCGGGTACTCGGCAACGGTGCGGTTGCGGTCACCGGCTTCGATGACTACGTCGCCAAGCTGCGCAAGGCGTACGTGATTCTCGATCCCGCCGAGCGCAAGCGCGCCATTCAGTCCGAAGGCTCGGTGCTGGCGGCCAGGGAAGGACTGCGGGTGCGCAAGGACGACGGCCTGCTCGATGAGGTCGCCGGATTGGTCGAATGGCCGGTGCCGCTCATCGGCGCCATCGATCCGGCATTCATGGACCTGCCTCCGGAAGTGCTGACCACCTCGATGCGCACGCACCAGCGCTACTTTGCCCTGGAGGCCAAGGACGGCACCTTGGCACCGCGCTTCCTCGTCATCGCCAACACCGTCGCCAAGGACGGCGGCGCCGCGATCATCAAGGGCAACGAGCGCGTGCTGCGCGCGCGCCTCTCCGACGCCAAGTTCTTCTGGGACCACGACCGCAAGGTGCGGCTGGACTCGCGCCTGCCGGCGCTGAAGGAGATCGTCTTCCAGGCGAAGCTCGGCACGCTCGAGCAGAGGGTCTCGCGCATCGAGGCGCTCGCCGCAGCGCTTGCCGACTTGGCCAGGCTGAAGGCCGACAAGGAGCACGTGCGTCTCGCCGCGCGCCTCGCCAAGGCGGATCTCAAGTCCGGCATGGTCGGCGAGTTCCCGGAGCTGCAGGGCATCATGGGGCGCTACTACGCGCTGCACGATGGGCACCCGCAGCCGGTGGCCGACGCCATCGCCGAGCACTACGCGCCCAAGGGTCCGGATGATCGCTGCCCGTCGGCGCCGGTTTCCGTGGCGGTGGCGCTTGCCGAGAAGATCGACACGCTGGCCGGCTTCTGGGCCATCGACGAAAAACCGACCGGCTCCAAGGATCCTTTCGCGCTGCGCCGGGCGGCGCTCGGCGTCATCCGGCTGGTGGTCGAGAACAAGCTGCGCTTGCCTTTGGCGAAGGCCTTCGACGCGGCCATGCGCGGATACGCGCCGGATGTGCGCGGCAAGTGGTCCGATGCCCTGCGCGGCGATCTACTCACGTTCTTCGCCGACCGCCTCAAGGTGCATCTGAAAGAACGCGGCGTGCGCCACGACCTCATCTCGGCGGTGTTTGCCCTGACGGCCGAGGACGACCTCGTGCGCCTTCTCGCGCGTGTCGAGGCGTTGCAGCAGTTCCTCGCAAGCGAAGACGGCGCCGACCTCTTGGTCGCCTACCGCCGCGCCGCCAACATCGTGCGCATCGAGGAGAAGAAGGACTCCGCCTCTCATCGCGGCGAGGTCGACGCAGCCGCGCTACAGCAGGGCGAAGAACGCACCCTGACGCAGGCGCTCGGCGAAGCGCGCAAGGGGGTGGCCGGCGACTTGGCGAAGGAGGATTTCGCCGACGCCATGCGCGCGCTCGCCCGCCTGCGCGGGCCGGTCGACGCCTTCTTCGACAACGTCACCGTCAACGCCGACGACGCCAAGCTGCGCGCCAACCGCCTGCGCCTCTTGGGCCAGATCACGGCTGTCCTCGAGCAGGTCGCCGACTTCGCCAAGATCGAGGGCTGAGGCTACTCTGGCGCGATGACGTCGCGCGCCGTCTGGCCGTTCGGCTTCGGACCGCCTACCGATGCGGAGCCGAGCGCTGCGGTGCTGGGCGGCAAGGGCGCCGGTCTCGCCGCCATGCGCGGGCTCGGGCTGCCCGTTCCACCCGGGTTCACGTTGGCGACTTCCGTCTGCGATGCGTACTACCTCGGAGGCCGCACATTGCCCGACGCGCTGCGTACCGACTTGCGACGCGCGCTCGATGCGCTCGGCGCGGCGACCGGCACTCGCTTTGGCGACTCGCGCTCGCCGCTGCTGGTTTCGGTGCGCTCCGGCGCGCCGGTGTCGATGCCGGGCATGATGGACACGGTCCTCAACGTTGGCCTCGCGACGGCGGGAGCGGACGATCCGTTCGAACAGTTGTGGAACGCGATCGTCGCCGTGCTCCAGTCTTGGCAGAGCCCGCGCGCCGTCGCCTACCGGCGCCTGCACGAGATCGCCGATCGCCCCGGCACCGCGGTCACCATCCAGGCGATGGTGTTCGGCAATGCCGGCGGCGATTCCGCCACCGGCGTCGCCTTCACCCGCGATCCCGCCACGGGCGCGCCGGAGCCGTTCGGCGAATACCTGCCGAACGCCCAAGGCGATGAAGTCGTCTCGGGCACGGTGACGCCGCGGCCCCTGACCCGCCTGCAGCGCGAGGGCCTTGGCACGGCGGAACCCTCGTTGGAAGAGGTGATGCCACAAGTGTACGCGGAGCTGACGCAGCACTTCCGCGCCCTCGAGGCGCATTTCGGCGCGATGCAGGACGTCGAGTTCACCATCGATCGCGGGCGCTTGTGGCTGCTGCAGACGCGTACCGGCACGGCCGGCGTGGAGGCGGCGGCGCGCATCGCGGTGGACATGGTGCGCGAGGGCCTCATCGACCGCAGGCGCGCGCTGGCCCGATTTGATCGCGGATCGCTCGCGCGCGCGCACCACGTGCGCGTGCGGAGGGGCGCCACGCCGTTGACGAGGGGCATTCCCGCCTCGCCGGGTGCTGTGTCCGGTGCGGTCGTGTTCAGCTCCGACGAAGCCGACGCGGCGGCGGCGCGCGGCGCGCCGGCAATCCTGGTCCTGCCCGAGACCCACCCGCGAGACGTGCATGGCATGCACGCCGCGGCCGGCATCCTGACCAGCCGCGGCGGCGCAACCAGTCACGCGGCGGTGGTGGCGCGCGGCATCGGCAAGCCGTGCGTGGTCGGCGCGGACGCGCTCTCGATCGATCCAGCTGGCCGCAGGTTCCTGGTGGCCGGCCGCGAGGTGCGCGGCGGCGAGGTCGTCACCCTCGACGGCGCCACCGGCGAGGTGTTCCTCGGCGAGCAGGCGATGGAGCGCCCGGAGCCGTCGCCGGCCGTCGCCACGCTGCTGGCCTGGGCCAGGGACCCCGGGTAGCCACTGGAAGCCCGATATGTGGTGGGTTATCCTGATTGGCGCCCACGATGTTGTGGGTGTTTCCGGTTGTTTCCCGTCTGCCGTGCCGTCCCAACCGTCCCGCACGCTTCGCCTCGGCAATACCGAGATCCCCTACGAGCTGATCCGTACCAAGCAGCGCCGCCGCACCATCGCGTTCGCCATCGAAGGGCGCGAGGGCCTGGTAGTGCGCGCGCCGATGAAGGCGAGCTTCAAGTCCATCGAGGAGTTGGCGCAGAAATTCAGCCGCTGGATCATGGGCCGCCTGGCAGAGCTGCAGGACGTGGCGCCGCCGCGGCCGATGGTCGGCGGGGCCACCGTGCCGGTGCTGGGGCAGGAGCTGCGCCTGCGCGTGCTGACCGGCTCGGGACGGCGCCCCACTTGCGCGCGCATCGGCGACGCGTTGGAGATCCGCATCCCCCCGCACGTGCCGAGCGACGACTACTCGCGCGCCATCCGCGACACGGTGATGGACTGGTACTGCGCGTTCGCCGAGGAGGACTTCACGCGCCGCGCCGACGCCTGGGCCGCGTGCATGGGCGTCGCATACGCGTCGATCGCGGTGAGCAATCCGAGGGCACGCTGGGGCAGCTGCAGCGCCGGCAACGACATCCGCATCAATTGGCGCCTGGCGATGGCGCCGCCTGCCCTGCTCGACTACGTGATCGCCCACGAGCTCTGCCACGTGGTGCACAAGAACCATTCGCGGCGGTTCTGGAGCCGGCTCGCCAAGGTCATGCCCGACTGGCGCGAGCGGCGGGACGAGCTGCGGCGGATCGGCCCGGGCCTTTCCCTGGAAGGGATTTGATCCCGGACTACCGCAGCTCGCGATAGCGAAAGCAGGTGGTGACGTGGTCGTTGACCATGCCCACCGCCTGCATGAACGCGTAGCAGATCGTCGGGCCGCAGAACTTGAAGCCCTGCGCCTTGAGCGCCTTGCTCATGGCGCGGCTCTCGTCCGTCTCGGCCGGGATGTCCTTCCAGGCGCTCCAGCGGTTGCGCAGGGTCGTGCCGCCGGTGAACTGCCACTGGAAGGCGTCGAGGGTCCGGCCGCTGTCGCGCAAAGCCAGGTAGGCGCGCGCGCTGGCGATGGCGCCTTCGATCTTGGCGCGGTTGCGCACGATGCCCGTATCGGCCATCAGCCGCGCCACGTCCTTGGCGCCGAAGCGCGCCACGCGCTCCGGCTCGAAGCCGCGGAACGCGGCGCGGAAGTTGTCGCGCTTGCGCAGGATGGTGATCCACGACAGGCCTGCCTGGAAGCCGTCGAGCACGAGCTTCTCGTAGAGGGCGCGGTCGTCGTGCTCCGGCACCCCCCACTCGCTGTCGTGGTAGGCGACGTACAGCGGGTCCTCTCCCGGCCAGGTGCAGCGCTGCTTGGCCAATGCGGACTAGCCGCGCCCGGCCTCGGCCGCCGCCGTCTTGAACCACGCCGCCGGCGCGGCGCGCAGGGTCGCGGCGCCGGCGCGCAGCGGCGTGCCCGATCGCTCGGCCGTCTCGACGTGCTCGAGACGCAGCAGCGCCAGCCCAATGCCGGGAATGGCGCTGCGCATCTCGCCCACCTCGACGTTGCCGAGCATGACCGGCGTTCCCGACTCGGGAGCGGGGCCGTCGATGAGCACCGGCAGCAGACGCTTGCGGATGGTGCCGCGATAGTGCGTGCGCGCCGTCAGCTCCTGTCCGACGTAGCAGCCCTTGGTGTAGTCGATGGCATGCAGGTCATCGAGACCGGCCTCCAGCGGAAACGTCTTTTCGATGATCAGGTCGCGCGACGCGTCCGGCACGCCCAGTCCGAGACGGAGCGCCTCGTATTGCTCGACGCTCCGTGAGGCGAAGCCCGCGTCGCTCAGCGCGCGCTCGATTTCGAGCGCCGGCAACATCACGCGCGCACCGAGTTCGGCGACCCGCGGATCGAGGAACGCCACGCCGCCGGCAAACACGCGCGCGCTGCCGGGTGCTGCGCCGAGTGACAACTGCCGCGCCGTGTCGTGGCCGAACGCGGCGGCAATGGCGTAGCGGTCGCTGACGTCGGCGAGGGTCACGTCCGAGCGCAGCCTGTAGAGCGTCAAGCGGCGCAGCAGATCGGGAATGCGCGCGCGCTCGGCGTCCAGCAGGAGGGTCGCGCCGGTTGGCGCGTCGTCGTGCATCACCAGGAAGAAGTCGTGCAGATACTTCCCCTGCGGCGTCAGCAGCAGCGCGTACAACGCCGACTGTGGGGTGAGGCGCCCGACGTCGTTGGAGACGAGGTTCTGCAGGAACTCGCGGGCGTCGCGTCCGCCGATCGCCACCACGCCGCGCTGTGGCAAAGGGACAAAGCTCGGCGGCAGACTTTCGGCGGGGGACGCGGCCGGTAATTCGACCATGGCCAATGAAGTAAAGGGGGCTCACCGCCTTGGCAAGGCCGCGGCGGCAGGTCCCAAATGGCAGCAATGCTTGGAGAAACAAGGCCGGCCATCGTATAACCGGCAGAGCATCGGAACGTGCCGGCACCGGGCGGGGGTCGGGCGCGGCAAGCAGTTAAAGCAGGCAGGGTGGGGGAGTGCTGCGTGCAGAGTAGGGCGCGGCTATGAAGCTTCTCTTCGTCACCTCGAATCGCATCGGCGATGCGGTGCTGTCTACCGGCCTGCTCAACCACGTCCTGCGCGACCATCCCGATACGCAGACCACCATCGCCTGCGGCCCCGCTGCCGCGCCGCTGTTCACCGAAACGCCCGGCCTCGACCGCATCATCGTCCTGGAGAAGCAGCCGCGCGCCAAGCACTGGCGCCAGCTTTGGCGCGAGACGGTGCGCACGCGCTGGGACCTCGTCATCGACTTGCGCGCTTCCGCGCTCGCCTACTTCCTGTGGGCGCGCGAACGTCACGTGTTCAAGCCGAGCGACGCGGCGGTACACCAGGTCGTGCGGCTGTCGCAGTTCCTCGACCTGCCGGAGATCGCGTCGCCGGGCTTGTGGCTCGGACAGAAACAGATCATCGCGGCGAAGCGCGCCATCCCGCCGGGGCCGCCGGTGCTCGCCGTCGGTCCGACGGCGAACTGGGCCGGCAAGCAGTGGCCGGCGAGTCGCTTCGCCGAGCTGATCCTGCGGCTCATCGCGCCCGGCGCCATCCTCGAGGATGCGCGCGTCGCCGTGTTCGGCGCGGAAGGCGAGCGTCTCGCCGCGCGCCCCGTGCTCGACCGCATCCCCAAGGAGCGCCGCATTGACTGCATCGGCCGCTTCGATATCCTTACTGCCGCGGCGGCGCTGCAGGAATGCACCTTCTACATCGGCAACGACTCGGGGCTCATGCACATCTCCGCCGCGACCTATACGCCGACGCTCGGCCTGTTCGGACCGAGCCGCGAAGAGATCTACGGCCCGTGGGGCACCCACTGCGCCGCGGTGCGCACGGAGCTCACCTACGAGGAGCTGGCGGCAACGCCGCAGTTCCACCCGGCGCGGCGGAAAACGCTGATGGGCTCGCTTGCCGTGGAGACGGTGGAGGCGGCCGCCATCGACCTGTGGCGGCGCTGCCATCCCGAGCCCGTCACCCAAGTCGCCAGCGGCGGTCTCTGAGCGGCACTTCGCCTTTGCGCGTATTCCAGCTCATGGCCGGTGCGCCCGCGGGCGGTGCCGAGACCTTCTTCGTCGACCTCGTGTCGGCGCTGGCGCGCACCGGGCTCGACCAGCGCATCGCCATCCGGGCCGACGCGGCGCGCGCCAAGATGCTGTTCGATGCTGGCTTGGCCGTAGGACAACTCCGCTTCGGCGGCTTGTTCGACCTCGGCACTCGGCGCGCGCTGCGCGCCGCGTTCGAAAGCGAACGGCCGAGCATCGTGCAGAGCTGGATGAGCCGCGCGACGCAGCACTGCCCGCGAACGGAGGCGGTTCGCGTCGGCTGGCTCGGCGGGTACTACCCGCCGCGCGTGGTCCGCCACTGTGACCACGTCGTCGGCGTGACGCCGGACATCGTCCGCCACCTGCGCGAAGGCGGCTTCGCCGAGGAGCGCTGCCATTACCTGCCGACCTTCGCCACGGCGCAGCCGGCGGCTGCCGTGTCCCGGGCGTCGCTGGACACTCCGGAGGGAGTGCCGCTCGTGCTCGCGCTCGGACGACTGCACGGGAAGAAGGGCCTCGACGTCCTGTTGCGTGCCCTCGCCAAGGTGCGGAACGCCTGGCTGTGGATTGCCGGGGAGGGTCCGTTGCGGGCCGAGCTCACGGCACTCTGCACGTCGCTGGGTCTCGACGGCCGCGTCCGCTTCCTCGGCTGGCGCACCGACCGCGAGGCGCTCCTCGCCGCCTGCGATGTGAGCGTCATGCCGTCGCGCTACGAGCCATTCGGTACGGTGATGATCGAGACCTGGGCGGCGCGTCGGCCCCTGATCGCCGCGGCGGCTGCCGGACCCAAGGGCCTGGTGCGCGACGGCATCGATGCGCTGCTGGTGCCGATCGACGACGTGGACGCTCTCGCCGGCGCCTTGGAGCGCGTCCTGGGCGAGCCAACCTTGGCGGCGGCACTGGCGGCCGAGGGCTTTGCCGTGTATCAGCAGCGCTTCACCGAGGCGGCGGTCGTGCGGCAATACCTCGACTTCTACAAGCGGATCTCGGCGTGAGCGAGCGCTTCGAGCTGCTCGTGCGCGGCGGCGAGGTGGTGACGCCGGACGGAATCGCGCTTGCCGACATCGGCGTGCGCGGCGGACGCATTGCCGCGATCGGCTCGCTCGGCGGCTCCGGCGCCGCCGACGTGCTCGAGGCAAAGGGCCTGACCGTCCTGCCCGGCGCCATCGATACCCAGGTGCACTTCCGCGAGCCCGGCAACGAGCACAAGGAAGACCTCGAGACCGGGGCGCGGGCGGCGGTGCTGGGCGGGATCACGGCGGTGTTCGAGATGCCCAATACCGATCCGCCGACGACCACCGCGGCGGCGCTCGCCGACAAGCTCAAGCGCGCCAAAGGGCGCATGTGGTGCGACCACGCGTTCTACGTCGGCGCCAGTCCGGAGAACGCCGACAAGCTCGGCGATCTGGAGGGCCTGCCCGGCTGCTGCGGCGTGAAGGTATTCATGGGCTCCTCCACCGGCAGCCTGCTGGTGCCGGACGACGAAACCTTGCGCGCCGTGCTGGCGCACGGGAAGCGGCGCGTCTCGGTGCACTCGGAGGACGAGACGCGGCTGCGCGAGCGCAAGGCGATCGCCGAGAAGTCGGGCGACGTGCGCGATCATCCCAACTGGCGCGACGCCGAGACGGCAGTGCGCGCGACGACACGCCTGCTGCAGGCGGCACGCACCTTCGGGCGCAAGGTGCACGTCCTGCACACCACGACCGCCGAGGAGATCGCGTTCCTGGCGAAGAACAGGGACCTCGCCACCGTCGAGGTGACGCCGCAGCACCTGACCCTCGAGGCGCCGGAGTGCTACGAGCGCCTCGGCACCTTGGCGCAGATGAATCCGCCCATTCGCGAAGCGGGCCATCGCGTCGCGCTGTGGCAGGGCATCGCCAACGGCACCGTGGACGTCGTCGGCTCGGATCACGCGCCGCACACGCGCGACGAAAAAGCCAAGCGCTATCCTGCGTCGCCCTCGGGCATGCCCGGCGTGCAGACGCTGGTGCCGATCCTGCTCGACCATGTGGCGGCGGGGCGGCTGAGCCTTGCGCGCATGGTGGATCTCACCAGCACCACGGCGGCGCGCATCTGGGGCCTGGCCAACAAAGGCGCGCTGGCGGTGGGCCGCGACGCCGACCTGACCATCGTGGACCGCAAGGCCCGGCGCACCATCACCAATCGATGGATCGCCAGCCGCTGCGGCTGGACGCCGTTCGACGGCATGACGGTGACCGGCTGGCCCAAGGCCACCGTCATCCGCGGCGCCATTGTCATGCGCGACGACGAGGTGCGCGGCAAGCCGATCGGCCGGCCGCTCGAGTTCGCCGAGACAGTCGGCTAGATACGCCCCTTGGCGATGAACCTCGGGCTCTTGAAGCGAGACTTGGCGTAGCCGAGCACCTCGTCGTCGCGCGTGACCGTGCCGCCAGCCGCAGCTGGCACGGCGTGACCGGCGGCGGCGTGCCACTCGTTCGCGCTGACAACTTGCCCCTCAAGGCGATCGGGGGCCGATCAGCGCGCCGGCGACCACGCCGAGCAGCACCAGGGCGGACCCGACCGCGAACGCGAGCGTCACGCGCTCGCCCGCGAGGACCGCACCGATGCCGACTGTGACGAGCGGGGAGAGCACCACTGCGTAGGAGGTCGCGGACGCCGTCCAGCGCGACAGCACCCACACCATCAGCACGAATGCCGCCACCGAGCTCGTGATCAGCCAGGCGAGCGCGATCCACGTCGGCGACAGCGTCGGCAATGCCGGGGCCTCTCCCGCCAGCCACGAGCCGGCGAGCAACAGCCCTGCCCCCGTAGCCATCGCGCTCGCGTTCACCGTGATCGGGTGAGAGCGCGGAAATCCCTTCACCACGATGCCGGAGAGTGCCGCCGCCACCGCCGCCAGCATGGTGGCGAGCAGCGCGGTCAGTGGGACGTCGGCGCCGAGCTGGTCGCGGAACACGACGGCGACGCCCGCGATCACGACCAGCGTGCCGGCGAGCCGGGTCCATGTCAGCCGCTCGAGGCCAACCGTGCTCGCTAGCAGCAGAGTCACGAGCGGGACGGTCGCGAACAGCACCGAGGCCAGGCCTGCTGGCACCGCCACTAGCGCCCAGTAGAGCAGCGCATACGTTGCTCCGAACGCCAACAGGCCGAAGAGCACGGCGCCGGTCAGAGCCTTGCCCCTCGGCAGCGGCAGGCGCATTGCGGCGACCACCCCGAACAGGAGCGCCGATGCCACCGCGAACCGCAGCGCCGCTCCCCAGAACGGCGGCAGCTCAGCGTTGCTGAACCGTACCGCCACGAAGTTGACCCCCAGGAAGACGACGATCAGCACGAACGCGGCGACAGTCGCGAGGTCGAGTCATCCGGGTTGTGGGGGCGGGGTCGCTGTCTCGCGGCCTGCCGTCATGGTGCCTCCGATCGGCGCCAAGCCGGGTCTTGGACTTGCCGGGGTCGAGTAGAATACGCCCTTCGCTTCCGGCGGAAGAAATCGGCGCAGAGCTGCCGCAAATTCCCCGCAACTCTCCCCGGGCCGCGCGGGCGCTCGGGCCGCTACCCGCGGCCCTTGGCCTCGTGCCTCAGGCGCGGCCTTTGGCGATGAACCCCGGGTTCTTGAAGCGCGGCTTGGCGTAGCCGAGCACCGCGCCGTCGCGCGTCACCACCGTGCCGCCGGCGGCGGCGAGCACGGCATGGCCGGCGGCGGTGTCCCACTCGTTGGTGGTGCCGAAGCGCGGATACAGATCCGCCTCGCCCGCGGCGACGAGACAGAACTTCAGCGAACTGCCGGCGCTGGTGAGGCTCTTTACCCGCAGGGTGGCGAGATAGGAGTCTTCCTCGGGGTCGCGATGCGAGCGGCTGGCGACGACCACCACGCCGTCGGCGGCCGGGCGGCGCGCCGAGATCGGCGTCGCCGCGCCGCCGTCGCGCTCGGCGAACGCCCTGCCCGCGCCCGCGCTCCAGAACAAGCGTCCGACCGCCGGCGCATACACGACGCCCAGCGTCGGCTTGCCGTCCTCGACCAGGCCGATGTTGACGGTGAATTCGCCGTTGCGGCTGATGAATTCTTTGGTGCCGTCGAGCGGGTCGACCAGCCAGAACGGCTTGGTGCCGACTTCGGGAATGTTGCCCATGGCGACGCTTTCCTCGGCGACGACCGGAAGCCTCGGTGAGAGCTTGCCGAGCTCGGCGGCGATGAATTGCTCCGCGGCTTCGTCCGCTTCGGTGACCGGCGAGCGGTCGGCCTTGCTGCGCACTTCGAACTGCGTGCGGTAGAACGCCGTGATCTTCTCGCCGGCGGCAAGGGCGATGTCGCGGATGGCCGCAGCCAGCGCGCTGTGAGGCAAGTCACTGTTCATTCGGCTGGAAGCAGGCAATCGGAGCGGGGTGGGGTCGGCCGGCGAAGGCGCGAGTGGACCATCGCCCCCGGGTTGGGTCAACCTGTCGGACCTCGGCGCATGCTTATTTCTGTGCCGGCGGAGTGCATGGACGCGACGCGCAAACAGATCCTCATCATCGACGACGATGATGGGATTCGGCACATCCTGCGGCGGGCGCTGGAGGACGCCGGCTACGCAGTGAGCGAAGCCGCGGACGGCGCGGCGGGCTTGAAGCGCTTCCGCGAGGCCAAGGCCGACCTCGTCATCACCGACATCATCATGCCCGAGCGCGAGGGCATGGAGACCATCATGACCCTGCGCAAGGAGTCGCCCGACACCGCCATCATCGCCGTCTCGGGCGGTGGCTGTGGCGGTGCCGATTACCTCGCCGTGGCGGTGAAGCTCGGCGCCGTACGGGTGTTCCGCAAGCCCTTCTCGCTGGCCGGGGTGGTGGGGGCGGTGCGCGAGGTGCTGGAGGGGGAGGAAGCCCCAGAACCCAAGGGGACAGCTTGACTCCTGGCCAGAGGATTATTAGAACAAAAAGAGAACAAAGCGGTTAGAACCGAGAGGCATCCATGTCTCCAGCGCCTCAACCCGGGCTTTCCTTGGAAGCCCTGCGCACGCGCATCCGCGCCATCGAGGTGCCGAGCCCGTACCGGACCGTCGGTTTCGGGGCGGCGACGGTGGACGCGGCGCTGCCCTGGGGTGGGTTGCCGCTCGGCTGCCTGCATGAGGCCGCGGGCACGCCCGGAGATGCAGGAGCGGCGCTTGGATTTGCCACCGCGCTGGTGACTCGCCTGCAGAAGTCCACCGCGGGGACACGTCCGGTGCTGTGGTGCCTGCGCGGCGACACCGAGCACGAGATCGGCAATCCCTACGCCCCCGGCCTGCGCAGCTTCGGCCTCTCGCCCAAGCACGTGCTGCTGGTGCGCGCGCCGGCCACGGCGCAGGTGCTGTGGGCGATGGAGGAGGGCCTGCGAGCGGGCGGACTCGCCGCCGTGGTGGGCGAGGTGGAGGACGTCGATTTCTCCACCAGCCGGCGGCTGCAGCTCGCGGCCGAGGCCGGTGGCGTCACCGCGCTTCTGGTGGTGCCGGAACTCGCCGCCGTCTCGGGCGCCGTCACGCGCTGGCAACTCTCGTCGATCGGCGGAGCCGAGGCCCGCCCGCTGCATCCCCGCTGGCACGTCGAGCTGACCCATTGCCGCGGCGGCACGCCGGCGGCGTGGGAATTGGAGTGGAACCATGCGACGTATGATTTCGCTGTGGCTGCCGGCGTTCGCGACCGATCGCTTGAGCCGCGGCACGAACGGGCGCAAGCGGCGGGTTAAGCCGTTCGTCACGTCGGCGGCGAGCGCGGGCGGACTGCGCATCGTGGCGGTCAACCTGCACGCCGCCGAGGCGGGCGTGCTGCCCGGCATGCCGCTTGCCGATGCGCGCGCGCTGGCACCCGGACTCGAAGTCGCCGCCGCCGATCCCTTGAGCGACAACGAGCAGCTCGCCAGGCTCGCCGCCTGGTGCGGCAGCTTCTCGCCGTGGACCGCGCCGGAAGCGGGCGGCAGCGGGCCCGACGGCGCCGGCATCTGGCTCGATGCCAGCGGCTGCGCGCACCTGTTCGGCGGCGAGGAAGAGCTGCTGCGCGAGCTGATCGAGCGCGTCCAGCGACTGGGCTTCGGCGTGCGCGCCGCCATTGCCGACACCGCCGGCGCCGCCTGGGCCGTCGCGCGGTTCGGCGCCGCCGGCGCGGAAGGCGACTCGCGCTGCGTGCTCGTGCCGGCGGGCGAGACGCAGGCGGCGCTGGCGCCGTTGCCGATCGCCGGGCTGCGCCTGCCCGGACCCACCATCGAAGGACTGGCGGTGCTGGGCATCCGCCGCATCAGCGACCTCGTCACCATGCCGCGGGCGCCGCTGGTGGCGCGGTTCGGCAGCATCGTCACCGAGCGTCTCGACCGCGCGCTCGGGGTGGTGAAAGAGCCGATCTCGCCGCTGGTGCCGGAAGCTCCGTATCGCGAACGCTTGGGCCTGGCCGAGCCGATCGGCACGCGCGAGGCGATCGAGGCGGTGCTCGCTCACCTGCTGACCGACCTGTGCACGCGGCTTGACCGTGACTACATGGGCGTGCGCCGCCTTGACTTCGCCCTGTTCCGTGTCGACGGCAACGTCGCCCACGTGCGCATCGGCACCAGCCGTCCGGTGCGCGAGCCGAAGCATCTCGCGCGCCTGTTCGCCGAGCATCTCGAGGGGCTCGACCTCGGCGAGGGCATCGAGGTGCTGACACTCACCGCGCAGACGGTGGAGGCGCTCGCCGCCGACCAGCTCGAGATGCCGGGCCCAGGTTTGGAGCACGCCCTGGCGAGCGCCAACGTCGCCGCCCTTGTCGATCGCCTCACCAATCGCCTGGGCGCGGACGCAGTCGTGCGCCTCACCGAGCGCCAAAGCCATGTGCCGGAACATGCCGGCATCACCGTTGCGGCCGCTCGCTCCGCACCAGCCGAGCCGGTCACCCCGCCCGCCGGCCGCGGCGAGCGGCCGCTGCGTCTGTTCCCCAAGCCCTTCCTCATCGAGGCGGTGGCGCCGGTGCCGGACGGACCGCCGGTGCTGTTCCGCTGGCGGCGGGTGCTGCACCGCATCGCCCGCGCCGAAGGGCCGGAGCGCATCGCGCCCGAGTGGTGGCGCACCTCGCTGGCGTGGATGACGCCGTGGGAGGAGACGACGCGCGACTACTATCGGGTCGAGGACGAGTCGGGGCGCCGCTTCTGGGTGTACCGCGAGGGCCTGTATCCGCTGGCCACGGCGCCCGCCCAGGACGAGGAGGGTGGGGAGCCTTTCCTTCCCGGCATGACGCCGCGCTGGTTCGTGCACGGGCTGTTCGCCTGACCCGTTGCTGGATTGCGATGCCATGGGCGACGCCACTCCGTACGTCGAGCTGCAGGTCTCGTCGAACTTCAGCTTCCTGCGCGGCGCCTCCCATCCCGAGGAGATGGTAATCACCGCCGCGGCGCTGGGGCACGCCGCGGTCGCCATCACCGACCGCAACACGCTGGCCGGCGTGGTGCGCGCCCACGGTGCCGCGAAGGAAGCCGGCATCCAGCTGCTGGTCGGCGCCCGCCTCGATCTTGCCGATGGGCCCAGCCTGCTGTGCTTCCCGCGCAACCGCCAAGCCTACGGGCGTCTCTGCCGCCTTTTGACCCTCGGCCAGCTGCGCGCCGACAAGGGCACCTGCATCCTGCACCTCGACGACGTGTTCGGCGCCGAGATGGAGGGCGCCCTCGACCAGGTGCTCATCGTGCTGCCGCCCGAGCACACGCTCGACGGGTTTGCCGAGGTTCTGCAGAGCCTGGCCGAGCGGCTGTCGCACGCGCAACGGCACCTCTATCTCGCCGGCCAGCGTCTCTACCGCGGTGACGACGCGCCGCGTCTCGCCACGCTCGCCGCGCTGGCGGAGTCGAGCGGCATCCCGCTGGTCGCCACCAACGACGTGCGCGCCCATACGCCAGCCCGGCGTCCCCTGCAGGACGTGCTGTGGTGCATCCGCGAGCACTGCACCGTCGACGAGGCCGGCTTCCGCCTCGGCGCCAACGCCGAGCGGCACCTCAAGCCGGCGGCCGAGATGCTGCGCCTGTTCGAAGGCTACGAGCATGCGGTGGCACGCACCAACGAGGTCGCCGGCCTCGTCGCTTTCAGCCTCGACGAGCTGCGCTACGAGTACCCCGAAGACCACGTGCCGGAAGGCGAGACGTCGCAGTCGCAGCTGGAGAAGCTGACCTGGGAGGGCGCGGCGCGCTGCTATCCCGGCGGCATCCCCGACAAGGTGCGCGGCATCGTCGCCCACGAGCTGAAGCTCATCGGCGAGCTGCGGTACGCGCCGTACTTCCTCACCGTGCACGACATCGTCTCGTTCGCGCGCTTGCAGGAGATCCTTTGCCAGGGGCGCGGCTCGGCGGCGAACTCGGCGGTGTGCTACTGCCTCGGCATCACCGCGGTGGATCCCGACCGCGTCGAGCTCCTGTTCGAGCGCTTCGTGTCGAACGAGCGGCGCGAGCCGCCCGACATCGACGTCGACTTCGAGCACGAGCGGCGCGAGGAGGTGATCCAGTACATCTACCAGAAGTACGGCCGCCACCGCGCCGGCATGACCGCGACCGTCATCCGCTACCGCACGCGCAGCGCGCTGCGCGAGGTCGCCAAGGCGCTGGGCCTGTCGCAGGACATCGCCGGAGCCCTGGTCGGCATGGTGTGGGGCCAGGACCGCGTCGGTGAGAAGGAAGCGGCCGAGGCGGGGCTCGACGTCGGCGACGGCCGCCTGGCGCAGGCGCTGGCGCTGACGCGCGAGCTGCACGGCTTCCCGCGGCATCTGTCGCAGCACGTCGGCGGCTTCGTGCTGACGCGCGGGCCGCTGTCCGAGGTGGTGCCCATCCTCAACGCCGCCATGCCCGAGCGCACCATGGTCGAGTGGGACAAGGACGACCTCGACGCGCTCGGCATCCTCAAGGTCGATGTGCTGGGCCTCGGCATGCTCACCTGCATCCGCAAGGCGCTCGGGCTGATCGGCGAGCACTGGGGCCGCCCGCTGGCGCTGGCCGACGTGCCCAAGGAGGATCCCGGCGTCTACGAGATGCTGTCCAAAGCGGATTCGGTCGGCGTCTTCCAGGTCGAGAGCCGCGCGCAGATGAGCATGCTGCCCCGGCTCAAGCCGCAGAACTTCTACGACCTCGTCATCGAGGTGGCGATCGTGCGCCCCGGCCCCATCCAGGGCGACATGGTGCATCCCTACCTGCGCCGGCGCGAGGGGCTGGAGTCGGTAATCTATCCGTCGCACGAGCTCGAGGCCGTGCTGCGCAAGACGCTCGGCGTGCCGCTGTTCCAGGAGCAGGCGATGCGCATCGCCATCGTCGCGGCGGGATTCACGCCGGCCGAGTCGGACGGCCTGCGCCGCGCCATGGCGACCTTCCGGCGCAACGGCACCATCGGCAACTTCCGCGACAAGTTCATCATCGGCATGACCTCGCGCGGCTACGCCGAGGAGTTCGCCGTGCGCTGCTTCCAGCAGATCGAGGGCTTCGGCGAGTACGGCTTCCCCGAATCGCACGCGGCGAGCTTCGCGCTGCTCGTGTACGTCTCGGCGTGGATCAAGCGCTACTACCCCGAGGCGTTCGCCTGCGCGCTCCTGAACGCCCAGCCGATGGGCTTCTATGCGCCGGCGCAGATCGTGCGCGACCTCACCGACCATGGCGGCCGGGTGCTGCCGGTGGACGTCAACTTGAGTAGCTGGGACTGCACGCTGGAGTCGTCGGGCGATGGTGTGGCACTGCGCCTCGGCTTCCGCCAGGTGCAGGGACTGCGCGAGACGGAGGCGCAGCGTCTGGTCGAGGCGCGCGACGGCGGGGACGACGCCCGCCATCCCTCCGTTCCGTTCCGCGATCCCCACGACCTGTGGCGGCGTGCTGCGCTCTCGCCGGCGGCGCTCGAGCGTCTCGCCGAGGCCGATGCGTTCGGCTCGATGCGGCTGTCGCGGCGCGAGGCGCTGTGGGCGGTGCGCCCGCTGGGTCCGCCGCCGCTG
>VGER01000011.1 GCA_016869235.1 Alphaproteobacteria bacterium
CTCAACTTCACGCAGCTTCCCGATGATCTGCTCGGCCGCAAATCGCTGACGCGGCATCCCATTCTCCATTCAAAAGTGGGCCAATCCTAACTCTGGGCTTGGACCACTTTCGACAGGGCAGACCAACATAGCGCCCGACTAACGCGCTCCTCGCCTCGCGTTTCTGTTTGGCCGTTCAAACGCTGGAGAAACGACATTCCTCACATTGGATCGACGTGTGCGTGTAGATCGGCAAGCTATTGCCTGAATCTTGCCCGTTGCCAAGCGGTAGCTCCAACCCCCCACGGCCATCGGCTGGCGTTCCTGCGGGAGTCGAACCCGTCTTTCCGGGTTGAAGACCGCGTCAGTGCAGGCGGTCGGGCAGGATTTCGACCGGCACGCCCTCACCCGGCAGGGCGAAGTCGAGGTCCCACTCTGCCTTAGCGACGATCTGGCCGAGGATGTGCGTGAACGAGTGCAACAGCTCGTCGGTCAGCGCGATGCTGATCTCCTTGCCGCTGAGCGGCGAGAGATGCAGCACCTTCATGCCCTGGGCGTTGGTCGAGACGCGCAGCCGCGCCGCGACGATGGGATGCTCGCCGAGCGGGCGGTCTGCGACCTTCGGCGCCTCGTACTCCTTGGAGAAGTCGGTCTTGGCGAGCGCGGTCTCGCGCCGGAAGGCGGCCACAGACTTGCGCGCCGCCGGCGTCGAGTGGCGCACGACCTCGGGATGCGTCTCCAGCGTCTGCTGGAGCTGCTTCCACAACAGCTTCACGTACCGGCGCGTGAACCAGATGAGGTACTCGGCGTGGTCCGTGGTGCTGACACGGAACAGCACCCGGTCCTCCTCGGCGCTGTACTCGAAGCGGAATTGATAGAGAGACGCGACCATGCCCAAGGGGCCTCCCCCGAAGCCACCCTCACGCTACCCACGCCGCGAAATTCGTCAAGGCCCGCCGGGCCTTAACCAACAGGACCGGCGCGCCGCCTAGAGTGGCGAACGTCCGCCGCTAGGGCCGGACGATGCCGTACTGCACGTACTTCTCCATGTACGTCGGCTCGTCGGGGGCGAACTGGTGGGCGAGCTCGAAGTCGGCCTTGGCCTCCGGCTCCTCGCCCAACCCCTCGTAGGCAAGCCCGCGGTTGAACAAGGCAGTGACGCCGTCGTCGACCGCGGTCGCCATGTCCATGGCGCGCGTGAAATCGTCGATCGCCTCTTCGTAGAACTTGAGCCGCAGGTATGCCTGCCCGCGATTGGAGAAGGCGCGCGCATTGTTGGGATTGAGCCGGATGGCGGCGGTGTGATCCGCGAGCGCCAGGTCGTAGCGGCCGTTCATGGTGTAGATGGCGCCGCGGTTGTTGAGCGCCTCGGCGAACGTGGGATCGAGCTCGATGGCGCGCGTGTAGTCCTGGAACGCGAGGTCGGCGCGATCGGTGCGAATGTGCGCCAGCGCGCGGTTGTTGTAAACACGCGCCAAGAATTGCGCCGGCAGGCCGAGCGCGATGGCCTGGCTGTAGTCGTCGATGGCGCCCTGGAAGTCGTTCAGGCGGCGGCGCGCGTCGCCGCGATAGGACAGCACGCCGGCCTGGTCGCCCCTGGCCAAGGTGCCGGCGTCGAGCGCGTGCGTCGCATAGAACTGCGCCAGTTGCCAGTCACCGGCGCGCAGCGCGTCGAAGGCGCGCAGGGCGTGCTGCATGGCCGTCTGCGGCGCCAGCTGCGGAGCAAGCTGCGCGTGGGCGGGCGGTTGCACGCCGAACAAGGCGGCGCAGAACGCAAGCAGGAGCCAGAAGCGGCGCATCACCAAGCCTAGCACAGCCCTCAGGGGGCGCGGCGCAAGCGGGACTGGAGCCACAGGAGCGGCGTCGCCAGCAGGCCGTTGGGGACGAGCGCTACGGACACCATGAACAGCGCGCCGAGCGCGAGCAGCCACCACTCGCCGAGCGCCTCGGACAGGAAGCCCTGGACGATGAGGATGCCGATGGCGGCGAGGAATGCCGCCAGCAGCACCGAGCGGCCGCCGAGGGCGACCCAGATCAGCACCTCGGCCGACAGCGCGAAGCCTATGAGGCTCGGGCTGGCGAAGCGGTCGGTGGCGACGAACAGCGCGCCGGCGAGGCCGGCGACGGCGCCGCCCAGCACGAAGGCGGCGATGCGCAGCGCCACCACCGAGTAGCCGAGGTAGGCGAGCCGCTGCGGATGGGTGCGCAAGGCGGTCAGCAGCACGCCGAAGCGCGACGCCAGCAGCGCCACCAGGCCGAAATACACGGCTGCGGCGATGGCAAGCAGGACGTAGTACGTGGGCTTTGGATCCCACGGATTGTCGCCGACCGGCAGCGCCGGCACCGACGACAAGCCCGTGCTCTCGCCAAGCAGCGGCCAGCCGCGCACGACTTGCTCGAGGATGACGGCGAGCGCCAGGGTCACCACCGCCAGGTACGCGCCGGAAATGCCGGCGCCCCAGAACAGGAAGAAGCCGAGTAGGAGCGCCAGGGCGGCGGCAAGCACGACCGCCAGCGCCAGCGCCGGCCAGGCGCCCGACAAGCCCGGCACCTCGACGATGCCGAGGGTGAGCAGCGCCATGGCGTAGCCGCCGGCGCCGAAGAACATCGCCTGGCCGAAGCACAGGATGCCGGCGCGTCCCCACACCAGGGCGAGCGAGACGGCGAACAGGCCGAACAGGACGTAGCGCGCCAACTGGCCGGTCCAGTAGTCGCCGGCGAGGCTAGGCACGGCGGCGAGGCCGCCAAAGACGGCCAGCGCCAGCCAGACGGGGGCATCCATGCGGGTCACTGCGAACGCACAACGCCGGTCGGGCGCAAGCGGATGGCGACGATGGCGATCAGGAAGATGACGATCTGCGCCGACAGTCCCGACAGCCACTGCGCCAGCACGCTGTTGGCGCCGCCGACGATGCCGGTGCCGACCAGCACTCCGCCGAGCGAGGCGCTGCCGCCGACCAGGATCGACAGGAACGCGCGCACCAGGAAGCCCAGACCCATGTTGGGCTCGACGCTGATGAGCGGCGCCCACAAGGCGCCGGCCAGTCCGGCGAGCGCCGCGCCGAGGAAGAAGCTGCGCCGCCAGACGCGTTTCACGTCGACGCCGAGGGCGGCGGCCATATCGGGCCGCGCGATAGCCGCGCGCGCGGCGAGTCCGAAGCGTGTGCGCGCAAACAGCAGCATCATTAGGACGAGAACGACCGCTGCGATCGCCATCACCTGCAGCCGATACTCGGGATAGGTGATGCCGCCCCAGCTGAGGCTGGCGTCGGTGGGCTTCTCGACGCTGCGGAAGCCCGGCCCGAACGCGAGGACGACGCCTTGGCGCACCGCGATGGCGAGGCCCCAGGTGGCGAGGATGGTGTCGAGCGGCCGCGCCGACAGGCGCTCGATCAGAACCAGCGACACCAGCCAGCCGAAGATGCCGACCAGCACGGCCGCGATTGCGACGGCGATCCAGAACGGCACGCCGGCGCCCGTCGCCACGACGACGGCGTACGCGCCGAGCATGAACAGCTCGCCGTGGGCGAGGTTGATGACGCCCATCAGCCCGAAGATGACGACCAGGCCGAGTGCGACCAGCGCGAGCAGGAGTACCGCCGACAGCGCGTCGAGAACCAACGGCGCCCAGGGGATGATGGCGTCCACTGCTACAGGCCCAGGTGGCGATGGATGAGCGGCGAGTTGGCGGCGAGTTCGCGCGCCGCGGCGCCGCCCGCGATCACCCCATCTACCAGGAACGCGACGATGGTGGCGGTGCGCCGCACCAGCGCAAGGTTCTGCTCGACCAGGAACAGGGTCATGCGCCGCTCGCCGACGATGCGCAGGAGCAGCGTCGCCATCTCCTCGACCAGCGACGGCTGCAGGCCTTCCGACGGCTCGTCGAGGATCAGCGTCGTCGGGTTGGCGGCGAGCGCGCGTGCCAGCGCGAGAGTCTGCTGCTCGCCGCCCGACAGCGTACCGGCGGTGCGCCGGCGCATGTCGGCGAGCAAGGGAAACCAGCGATAGACGTGGGCGGGAACGCGCCCTCCCCACGGCGCGACACCGAGCTCGAGGTTCTCCTGCACCGTGAAGCGCTCGAAGATGCCGCGTCCTTGCGGCACGTAGGCGATGCCACGCGCGGCGACGCGGTGAGGCGGCAGGCCGGCAATCTCCGCTTCGTCGTGGCGGATGGAGCCTGACGCCGGCGCAACCAAACCCATCAGCGTCCGGCACAAGGTCGTCTTGCCCATGCCGTTGCGCCCCATCAGCGCGGTGACCGTGCCGCGCGGAATGGTCATGGAGACGCCGTGCAGCACCATGCTGGTGCCGTACCCCGCGTGCAGCCCGCTGATCTCCAGCATCAGGCCGCCGTGCCGAAGTACAGCGCGCGCACCTCGGGGTCGGCGCGCATGTCGGCGAACGATCCGGTGCGCAGGATGCGGCCCTTGGCCATCACCGTGACGGCGCAGTCGAGTCGCTCGAGGAAGCCGACGTCGTGCTCGATCACCAGCACCGTGACGTCGCCGGTCGCGGCGATGTCGCGGATGAGGTCGACGGTGGCCGCCGTCTCCGCCGCCGTCATGCCGGCGGTGGGTTCGTCGAGCAGCAGCACGCTGGGTCCGGCCGCCAGCATCATGCCGATCTCGACCCACTGGCGCTCTCCGTGGGAGAGCTCGCCCGCGAGCGTCGCACGCCGCTCGGCCAGGCGCAGGCGCGTCAGCAGCGCCGCGAGGGGCAGGTGCTGGCCGCGACGTCCGCGCGTCCATGCGGCGATGGCAAGGTTGTCCTCGACGGAGAGATCGTCAAACACCGACGCAACCTGGAACTTGCGGCCGATGCCGGCGCGGGCGATGCGATGCGGCGGCAGGCCGGTGATGTCGCGGCCTGCGAGGCGGATGCGCCCCGCCGTGGGCCGCAGCGCGCCGGTGATGAGGTTGAATAGGGTCGATTTGCCGCACCCGTTCGGCCCGATCAAGGCCCGCAGCTCGCCTCGCTCCAGGACCAGATCGACGCCGTCGACCGCCTTCACGCCGCCGAAGTGGCGATGCACGTCTTCAAGCTCGAGCGTGGCCATGCCTGGACCGGGGGGTTGGCTGGGCTATATTCCGCGCCGTCGCGGTGCATTGCGGAGCGAGGAGCGCAGCTCCGTTGCAGATTAGCGCCGGTTCCGGCCCGAAAAACGAGGAAAAACAGTCATATCAGGGACGACCCGCAAGAGATTGGCCAGCCGTAGGACGTTCCTTCGCGGCGCGAGCGCGGCGGCGGGGCTCGGCAGCCTCGGCTTCCCGGCCATCGCCCAGACGCGGCCGATTCCGGTCGGCGCGGTGCTGCCATTCTCGGGCGGGCTCGAGCTGTTCGGCGAGCAGGCGCGCATCGGCCTCGACCTTGCCCGCGCCGAGATCAACGCCGCCGGCGGCATCCTCGGCCGCCCGGTGGAGATGCTCTATCGCGACAGCCGCACCGACCCCAAGATCGCCGCCGAGCGCGCCCGCGAGCTGATCCAGCGCGACGACGCCATCGCCATTGCCGGCGAGATCCTGTCGTCATCGCGCGAGGCGATGGCGCCGATCATGGACGGCCTCAAGACGCCGCTGCTGTATGCCACCAACTACGAAGGCGCCAACGACCAGGGCGGCGGCTGCGGCCGGTACCTGTTCTTCTTCAACACGGTGCCCAACCAGGACACAGCGCCGCTCATCCCGTGGCTGAACGCCCAGGGCAAGGGTAACCGCTACTACATGTTCGGCCAGAACTACGTCTGGCCGCGCAACATGTTCAAGGCGGCGAAGCCGATGATTGCCCAGGTCGGCGGCACGGTGGTCGCGGAGGAGTACACGACGGGCGACGACAGGGATTACTTGCCGGTCATCCGCAAGATCGCCGACTCGGGAGCGCAGATCCTACTGTTCGCGCTGCCGGGCGCGCCCGGCATCACGTTCATCAAGCAGGCGGAGGAGTTCGGCCTGTTGCGCCGCGTCACCCTCGCCTTCCTTGGCTTCAGCGAGACCTACCTCGGCGCGTTCGGCGAGGGCAAAGGCGAGCAGATGGTGGCGGGCGTGCCCTTCGTGGCGTCGGACACCGAGCCGGGCGTGCGCGACTTCGTGGCGCGCGTGCGGCGTATGCACGGGCCGAACACCGGCGTGTCGCACTATGTGTTCGCTCACTACAACGCGCTGATGGCGCTCAAGGGCGGCATCGAGCGCTCGCGCGAGGTGAGCCGCGAAGGCGCCGTCAACGGCATGGCCGGGCTGACCCTCGCCACGGCCACCGGCACCATGACCATCACCCCCGGCGACCACCACATGGCGATGCAGATGTACATCGCCCGCACCGAGGCCGGTCAGCTGCGCGTGGTCGAGAAACTGGGCGTCATCGCGCCGCAGTCGGGCTGCCGCGCGTAGGCCTGATTCCCTAGGATTCCCGCGGTGTTTGAGGCGGGCGCGGAGTTGGCGCCGGCCGCCCCTTGCGTCCGTGCGCCCAAGACTGTTTGATCCCCGGGCTGAGTCAGGGGGCATTGGGTGCCATGAAGTCTTCGGACGGGTTCTTCTACGAGGGCGAGGTCTTCTATCCATTCCAGGACATGCTGTTCAACGCGCTGTTGAGCTTCACGTTCATGTTCCTGGTCGCCTTCATGCTGATCAACCCGGTGGCGCAGGACGCCAAGATCGACCCGAAGGCCGAGTTCCTCATCACCATCAACTGGCCGGACAACCATCCCGACGACATGGACCTGTACGTGCAGGACCCCCAAGGCGGCGTCGTCTGGTACAAGGGCCGCGAAGCCGGCCTGATGCACCTCGACCGCGACGATCGCGGCAACTTCCGCGACACCATCGTCGTCGACGGCCAGCGCATCCAGAACCCGCTCAACCAGGAGACGGTGTCGATGCGCGGCTTCATGGCCGGCGAGTACACCGTCAACGTCCACCAGTACCTGGCCCAGAACGCCCCCGAGCGCGTGCCGGTGTCGGTGAAGATCGAGAAGCTCAATCCGGTGGTGACGCTGGTCTACTACGCGACGATCGACATGCACGACCAGATCGAGCAGACGGTCGCACGCTTCACGCTCGACAACGACGGCAAGGTGGTCGACATGCGGTTCGATCCCAAGCCGCTCGCCCGCCGCTAGACCCGCAACCCGCTCAGAGGCCGAGAGCCCGCTCCGCAGCGACGTGCGGGGCGCCGATCGCCTGCGCCACCGCGGCGTAGGTGATGGCTCCAGCGTGCACGTTGAGCCCGGCGCGCAGATGGGCATTGGCACGCAGCGCGCCGTGCAGGCCAAGGTCGGTGAGCGCCAGCACGAACGGCAGGGTGGCGTTGTTGAGCGCCAGCGTCGAGGTGCGCGCCACCGCTCCCGGCATGTTGGCGACGCAGTAGTGAACGACGCCTGCCTCGACGAAGGTCGGATTGGCGTGCGTGGTTGGCCGGCTGGTCTCGAAGCAGCCGCCCTGGTCGATGGCAACGTCGACGACCACGGCACCGCGCTTCATGCCCGCGACCATGGCTCGGGTGACGAGGCGCGGCGCGGTCGCGCCCGGCACCAGCACCGCGCCGATGACCACGTCGACCTCGCGTACGTAGTCGTCGATGGCCTTGCGGGTCGAAAACACCGCGCCGAGGCGCAGGCCGAACATGTCGTTGATCTGATACAGGCGGTCGAGGCGTGCCTCCAGCACGGTGACGCGCGCCTCCAGCCCCAGCGCCATGCACGCGGCGTTGGAGCCGACGACGACGCCGCCGAGGATGACGACGTGCGCCGAGGCCACGCCGGGCACGCCGCACAGCAGCAGGCCGCGACCGCCCTGCTCGATCTCGAGCGCGTGCGCCGCCGCCTGGATCGCCATGCGCCCGGCGACCTCGCTCATCGGCGCCAGCAGCGGCAGGCCGCCGCTCGCATCGGTCACCGTCTCGTAGCCGACGGCGGTGACGCCCGACTTCATCAGCGCGCGGGCGAGCTCGGGCATCGGCGCCAGGTGCAGGTAGGTGAACAGGATCTGGCCGAAACGCAGCAGGCCGATCTCGGACGGCTGCGGCTCCTCCACCTTGACGATCAGGTCGGCGTTGCGGAAGACGTCGGCGGCGGTGGCGGCCACGGTGGCGCCGGCGGCGCGATAGGCTTCGTCGGGGAAGTCGATGGCGGCGCCGGCCGACGCCTCGACGACGACGCTGTGGCCGTGATGCGCGAGCTCGATCACCGACGCGGGCGTCAGCCCGACGCGGTACTCGTTCTGCTTGATCTCCTTCGGGACTCCGACGCGCATGCCTCATCACCAAAGCAAGGGGCCGCCGCAGCGGCCCCCGAGTTCGTCCGGCCGACCGCTAGGCGGAGAAGGTGCGTGTGCTGCCGTCCGGATAGGTGACGTAGGCCACCGCATTGCCGTGGCGGCGCAGGAAGCGCTCCGTCTCCGAGGCCGGCGACACGTACACCGCAGTGGACAGCGCGTCGGCGTGAGTGGCGCGCGGCGTCACGACCGAGACGCCAGCGTGATGGCTGGCGCTCTTGCCGGTGCGCGGGTCGAACAGGTGATGGAAGCGGCCCTGGGCGTCGAACACGGTGCCGTAGCCGCCCGACGTCGCCACCGAGCTGTTGGCGAGATCAATGCTGCGTTCGACGCGCTTGGGATCGCGGGGGTCCTTGAGCGCGATCAGCCACGGCCGGCCCTCGGGGTGCGAGCCGAGCGCGCGCGCCTCGCCGAGGTTCACCAGCACGTTGGTGATGCCGTTGTTGCGCAAGAGGTCGGACACCTTGTCGGTGATGTAGCCCTGGGCGATGCCGTCGAGCGTCACGCCCATGCCCTTGCGGTCGAGGGCGACGAACAGCGGGTTGAGGTCGATGCGGCGGTAGTCCACCAGCGCCGCGGCGGCGCGGATGTCGGCGGCAGCCGGACCGGCCGTATCGGCCGGGGCGCGCTTGAAGTGCTCGGCGTAGAGGGTCCACAGCGGCTGCACGGTGACGTCGAAGGCACCGCCGCTCATCTCGCCGAAGCGCTTGGCCTCGGTGAGGAGGAAGAGGAAGTCGGTGGACGGGCGCGCGACGCGCCCGTCGCGGTTCAGCCGCGCGATCTCGCTGTCGGCGCGGTGCAGGCTGAAGACCGCCTCGAGCCGGCGCACCTCGGCGACGGCGAGGTCGAGGATGCGCTGCGCCGCTTCGCGCGAGGTGTGCGCGAGCGTGATGGTGGAGTCGGCGCCGAGCGCCGTGCCTTCCCAAGTGAAGAGCTGCGCGTCGGCGCGCGCCGGCCGCATCGCGCCGGCGAGCGAGAGGCCCGCGGCGGCACCAAAGATGGCTAGGACACGACGACGGCTTGGAGCGGCGGCCATGACGATGTGAACTCTCCTCCCCTGCCGCTGCGGTGCTGGGTCCGCGCGGCGCATTCTTTTACCACGCCTTGCTATGGAGATGGCCGCCTCCACCCCTGGTGGCGTCTCACCGCAATAGCGGTCGATTTACGTGCGCCCGCCCCTACAGGTTGTATCGGTAACCAAGGAATGCTGGCATTTCCTCGACGGGAGGCAGATACGGAATGTATCGTACCGCGGTCCCGATGTCAAGCCCTCAGCTGGCGCGGCCGATGCGCTGGATCATGCCGCGCTGCGGGTCATAGCCCACGGCGGCGAGCACGAAGCACACCAAGGTGACACCGACCACCACCGCCAGCGCGAGGCCGTTGAACTTGCCGTAGATGGCGTAGCGGATCAGCTCGATGACGTGGGTAAAGGGATTGATGATCGCACCCCAGTAGACGACGTCGGCGCCGACCTCGCGCAGCTTCCACAACGGGTAGAGCGCGGGCGAGATGAAGAACATCGGGAAGATGACGAAGTTCATCGCGCCGGCAAAATTCTCGAGCTGGCGGATGTAGACCGACAGCAGTAGGCCGATCGAGGCCAGCATCATGCCGCCGAGGAACAACGGCCCAAGCACATAGAACCAGCCCGACCACGGCAGCGCCGCGGTGAGGCGCGGGAAGATGAAGCTGAAGCCGTAGGTGATGAGCAGGAAGATGTAAGCCTGGATCACCGACAGGAAGGTGGCGCCGAGGAGCTTGAACAAGAGAATCGCCCAGCGCGGCAGGGGTGCCGTGAGCAGCAGCCGCATCATGCCCATCTCGCGGTCGTAGACCATCGAGAGCGATGACTGCATGCCGTAGAATAGTAGCACGATGCCGAGCAGCCCCGGCATGATGTACTCCTGGTACGTCACGTAGGTTTGGTACGGCGGCACGATCGAGATGCCGAGCAAGCTGCCGATGCCGGCGGCGAACACGACCAGCCACAGCACGGGGCGGATGAACGCCGAGGCCCAGCGGCCGCGCTGGCGAATGAACTTGCCGATCTCGCGCGCCCCGATGGCGTAGAGCGCCAACATCCAGTGCGCAAGCGGCGAGGCGCGATGGCGCGGCTGATCGGCCGCGCCGGCGACGTCGGCGGATGCGTGCGCGGTGAGCGCCATTACAGCCTGCAGGTTGTCTCGGGCCGGTCGACGCCCAGGGTATCAAGGTCGTTGGTGGCGTGCTCGAACTTATCCATGGGGGCGCGCGCGATCACCGCGTTGGGCATGGTCAGGAAGACGTTCATGCGCAGCTGCAGGTCCCACGGGCGGAAATCGAGGGGGCTGCCCATGTAGCCGTCGAAGCGCAGCGCGTCGCTCAGCACGTACTCGCGGATCTGGCGGTAGTCGAGCGACCTAGTGCGGTTCTGGGCGAGCGTCAGCGCGCGCACCGCCACCCAAGCCGACCAATCGGGACCGTACATGAAGCGGTTGAACGCGGCGTGGAAGCGGCTGGAGAGCTGGGGAGCGCCCTGGCGCTCCCAGCTCCAGTGCCACACCTCCGGCACAAGCCCGGCCGTGCCGACCACTGGGCGCGCGCGCGCCGTCTGGTAGGGGAAGGTGCGGGCGAACTCGCCGTTGGTGTCGGAGATGAACACCACGTCGTAGTCGCGGTTGCCGCCGGTGAGAAGGCGGGTGTTGTTGAGGTCGCGCTGGCGCGGATCGTTGGAGGGCAGGAACTTGCGCTCCTCGACCAGGCGCGCGCCATTGCGGCGGATCGAGCGCTTGAGCGCATCGGACATCTTGACGTCCTCCTCGAGCGGCCCGGTGAGCAGGAGGATGCTCACCCAGCCCTGGAATACCAGGTACTGGGTCACCGCGTCGGTAAGCATGTTGTAGCTCGGCGCCGTGTGGGCGAGGTTCTGGGCGCAGAAGACGCCGCGCAAGCGATCGTCGGGATTGCTGACGTTGAACAGCAGGACATCCTGGCCGCGGACAGCCTGGCTCACGGCACGCAGGGTGCTGGTGTCGGCGTCGATGAGGAAGAAGTGGATGCCCTGCTCGGCGCGGGTCTTCTCGATCCACACAACGAGGTCGGCGGCGTCGGCGGCGCTATGGCGCACCAGTTCGACCCTCTGGCCGGAGAAGCGGCCGGTCTGGTTGGACTCGTCGACCGCAAGTTGCGCGCCCTGGAACGGCTGGTAGCGCGGCACGAACGGAATGCGCGTGCGCTCCTTGCCGGACTGCGTCAGCGCATAGACGAACTCGCGGTCGTAGCGGGGATCGCCCTTGATGTCGACGTAGCCGATCTTGAACAGCGTCGGCTCGGCGGGCGTTGCCGCCGGCACCGCCGGGGCGGGCGCCGCGCCCTGGCCGAGCGCGGCGACTGCGGCGAGCGCCAGCGACAGGAAGGTGAAGAGGAACGCGATCACACGAGCCATGATGCGTCTCCGGGCCGACTAGTTGCCGACCGGCGACCAGCCGATGCGGTCGTTCACCAGCGGCGTGTAAGGGATGCGTCCCGTCGGCACCGACTTCTGCACGCGCCTGCTGGAGATGTCGACGATCGACAGGTCGTCGGACAGGCAGTTGGCGACGAGCGCCCTCTTCTCGTCCGAGGTGAAGGTGATGCCCCACGGACGCGAGCCCACCAGGATGTACTGCTCGATCTTGCGCGTCGGCACGTCGACGAGCGCGACATGGTTGGCGCGGCCGAGCGTCACCCAGACCTTCTTGCCGTCGGCGGTCATCTCGAGACCCACCGGCGTCACGTCCACCTGGCGGAAGCCGGGCGGCAGAAAATTGATGACGTCGGTGACCTTGTACGACGCGACGTCGACGATATAGACCTCGCCCGACAGCTCGCAGGTGATCCACAGCTCCTTCTGATCGGGGGTGATGCGCATGCGGCGCGGACGCGTGCCGACGACGACGTTGTCGAGGATGATGCCGCGCGCCACGTCCACCTTGTGGACCATGTCGGCGACTTCGGACGTCAGGTAGACGATCTTACCGTCCGGGACGACCAGCACGCCTTCGGGCTCCGCTCCCGAGGGCACCTCGTGTAGCAGCACTTTGTCCTCGATGCTGATGATCCACATCGAGGAGTCCTCCTCGTTGGCGATGAACATCGTCTTCTCGTCGGGACTGATGGTCAGCACCTCTGGGCTCGGACCCGTGGGAATCGCGTCGACAACTTTCTCCTTCGCGACATCGATGATATCGACCACGTCCTCGTCGCCGCAGGCGACATAGAGCAGCGTGTGGGGCGAGTTGAACACCATGCCGCGCGGCCGCCGCGAGGTCTTGATGCGCTTGACGACCTGGTAGCTGGTACCGTCCAGCACTACGATCTCGTGCGACCTCTCGTGGCTGATGTAGATGCGGCCGGTGCCGACGGCCTGGGCGGATTGGCCGAGCGGCACGCCGGCGAGGGCGGCGCCGGCGGCACCCGCCTTGAGCAGGCTACGGCGATTGGGAGTCCACAAGGAGCTGGTCACGGCGAAATCCTCTCTATCCGCAATGCGGGCGGCCCGGGGCGGCAGGCGAACGGTTCGGCGTGCTTACCGCACGATGAACTTGCCCTTCATGCCGCGCTGCTCGTGGCCGGGCACGTAGAACTCGTAGTCGCCGGGGCGGATGGGCACGAACCACACCTGGATGAGGCCCGGGCCGTCGAACTCGATCTGCCAGGGAGCGCCCATCATGTGGATCTCGAGGTCGCCGATCTTGAACTCGTTGATCCAGGAGTTGCGCCACAGCGCGGGCGCCGCGACCGCAAGCTCCTCGCCGTCGGCCGCCATGGTGATGTCCCAGCGGTAGTACTTCCCGGTTTCGAGCGTGTACTCGTAGTTCGACATCGTCAGGTCGGACCTGAGGGTGAGTTCCAGCACCGTCGGCCGGGACGCGAGGTTGCCGGCGGACCAGGCGGGTGGCGTCAGCGCCAGCCCCAACCCGAGCACGAGTGCGGAAACAAGGGCGTTCTTCACGGCTGCATCCCTCCCGGCCCGCGCGCAGCGCGGGCCCGCGCCGGCCAATTGCCTTTTCCAATTCTAACGATAGGCAAGGCTCGTGCCAGGGCCAGCAACCACCACTTCCCGCAGCCAACTGGATTGGATTCCGGGCAAATTCCGTGTTGGTCATTTTCAGCCAGGTGCAAAGGCACGAAAAAAGCCGGCGTGATGGTTGCAGTTAACCACCAGCCGGCTCCTTTCGGAAGCTGTCGGGCCTACTTTACGGTGACGGTTCCCGTCATCGTGGCTTCCTGGCCTTGGACCCAATACTTGAACGCACCGATGCGGATCGGAACCAGGTGGACGCGGATGGTGCCGCCCTCGTCAAACTCGAGGAAGCGCAGGCCGGTCGGTTTGATCTCCTTACCCTCGATGACGATCTGGAAGATGTAGGAGTTACCGAACAGGTCGGGCGCGTGGAACTGCATCTCGGTGGTGCCGCGCTGCGTGATGTCCAGGTTGTAGGCCTTACCGGTTTCCATCTCGATCGCGGTGGTCGAGAACTTTTTGTCCGGCGTCAGGTCGATCTTGATGGTGGTCGCGCCGGTGGTCAGGTTGCCGGCGGCACCGGCCGGGCCGGCGAGGCCGACCGCCACAAGGCCGGCCAGGGCAAGGTTGCGAACGAGCGTCATGGATGCCTCCCTGAGTGACTCGGCGCGCATGGGCGCCGCGGAACGAGATTGCGGGACCCCGCGTCCCCCATCCGTGATTCCTATGCCGAGTATTGGCAAGGCCCATGCCAGAGAAAAGCTCCGCGCCGGGCCGCGGATTTCTGCGCCACGCGCGGCGAAATCACAGTCCGCCGGCTGTGAGTAGGGTCGCACCTGGTGGCTCCCGCAACCACCATGGGCGGGGGCGAACAATGGAGGACGCCGGCCGGAACCGGCCAGCGCCCTCCACAAGTGCAAACAAAGAGCGGCCCGCGGGGCGTGCGAGCGACTCTTGTCCCCGGGGAGGAACTGCACTCGGCCCGCAAAGTGCAAGCGCCGTGCCATGTGCGCCCATGCCGTGGCGGCGGCACGCGTCCCGGCGCGGCGAAGCCCTCAGAGCGTTTGGCCGAGAGCGCGGAAGCCGCGCTGCAACGCGGCGCGGCAGCGCTGCCAGCGGCGGAAGTCGGCGGCGCCGTCGGCCAAGTTGATCTGGTTCTCGGCTTGGGTCTTGGCGTTGATGCCGCCTTGCCACGCGGCGGCGGCCTGCTCCAGCCGCTCGATGCCGCCGCGGCACGCCCGTTCCTCGGCGCTATCGTTCATTTGCGCGCACGCCGCGGCGCCGAGGGCCGCAAGCACAAGGGACAGCAGGCGCCGCACGCGCGGTGCGGCTAGGAGGCGAAGTCCGCGGCGCGGATGCCGTACTTCTCCATGCGATAGCGCAGCGCCATGCGCGTCACGCCGAGACGCCGCGCCGCCTCGGAGGTGTTACCGCCCGTCTCCTTGAGCGCCTGGGCGATCATGGTGCGCTCGGCACCGGCCAGCGTGCTGACGCCGCCCTCGCCGTCGCTGGCGGCCGCGGTGGCGGCCGGACGGGTGCCGCCGCGACCCGGCGTGATCGCCACCAGATTGAATGACTCCGCCGTCAGCCCCTCCTCGCCCGACAGGAGCGCGCTGCGCTCGATGACGTTCTTCAGCTCGCGCACGTTGCCGGGCCAGCTGTAGGCCCTGAGCGCCTCGACGGCATCTTCGCGCAGCACCGGCGTCGGCCGCCCGTAGGAGCGCGCCGTCGCCTCGAGAAAATGATTGGCCAGCATCGGAATGTCGTCGCGGCAAGCACGCAGCGGCGGCAGCGAAATGGTCAGCACGTTGAGGCGGTAGTAGAGGTCGTCGCGGAACTCGCCGCGCACCACCATCTGGCCGAGGTCGCGGTTGGTCGCGGCGATGAAGCGCACCGCCACCGCCACCTCGCGCGTGCTGCCCACCCGGCGCAACAGTCGGCGCTCGAGCACATTCAGCAGCTTGGCCTGCAGCTCGGCCGGCAGCTCGCCGATCTCGTCGAGGAACACGGTGCCGTCCTCGGCGGCCTCGATGAGGCCGGCGCGCGAGGTGTGCGCGCTGGTGAACGCGCCGCGCACGTGGCCGAACAGCTCGGCCTCCATGATGTCCTCGGGTAGCGAGGCACAGTCCACGTGCACGAACGGCCGGTCGGCGCGCGGCGACAGCCGGTGCAGCAGGCGCGCGGTCACGTCCTTGCCGGTGCCGGTCTCGCCGAGCAGCAGCACGGTCGGCGGCGTGTCGCCGGAGATGCCGGCAATGGTCTGGATCTGCTTGCGCAGCTCGCGCAGCGGCGTGCTGTTGCCGAGCAGCGGCGAGCTGTCGGCCGTGTGGCTCTCGCGCGTGCGCGAGTAGTTCAGGCGCGCGCGGAGGCGCGCCGAGCGCATCACCTTGTCGAGGGTCACCAGGAGCTCGTCGAGATCGACGGGCTTCTTGAGGTAATCGGCGGCCCCCATCTTCATGGCGCGCACGGCCTGGGTGACGTCGCCGTAGGCGGTGACGACGATCACCGTGGGGGCCGCGTCGCCCATCTCGGCCAGGGACGACAGGAAGGCGAAGCCGTCGCCATCCGGCAGGCGCATGTCGAGGATGACGACGTCGGGCGGCTCCGGCGCGCTCGCGGCCACGTGGCGGCCGGCCTCGCCGAGCGTTCCGGCGACCGACACGGCGTGGCCGGCGCGCTGCAGGCAGGTGGCGACGGCGCGCGCGAACATCGTCTCGTCCTCGATGACGAGGATGCGCCACGACGGTGAGGTGCGCGCGCCGGGCGCTTCATCCAACTTGCGGGCAGGCTCGCTCATGCGTCTCAGGCCGCCGAGATGTTGCGCGCCGTGGCCTGGGCCGCCGGCAGCGTTACGATGACTTCGGTACCCCCGCCTTCGCGGGCGGCGAAATCAAGCACGCCTTGGTGCAGGCCGCAAATCTTGAATGCGAAGGGGATGCCAAGGCCGCTGCCGTAGCTCTTGGTGGTCGGCCCCGGATGCAGGTCGCCGGGCATCGGCCGGAACGGCATGCCCGGGCCGCGGTCGGCGATGACGATCTGCACGTTGGCCCCGGCGAGCAGCGCCGTGAGGGTGATCGGCGCCCCGTCGGGCGACGCCTCGATGGCGTTGGCGAGTAGGCCGTAGATCGCCTGCTCCATCAGGTGCACGTCGAGAGAGGCGACGGCGTGCACGTCCCAGCCGACGCGCCGCAGGCGGATCTGCCTTGCCTCCAGGCGCGGCGCCAGGAACATTACCGCCTGGTCGATGATCTCGGTGAGGCGCACCTCGACGCGGGCGAGACGCAGCGGGTTGAGGTACGACAGCAGCGCGCTGAGCCAGCGCTCGAGGCGGTCCACCGTGCCGCGGATGTCCTTCAGACCCTGCTGCACCTCGCGCGGCGTGCCGGGGCCCTCGTGCACCTGGGCGGTGGCGCGGATGGCGGCGAGCGGATTGCGGATGTTGTGGGCGACGACCGGAACCAGCGCGCCGAGGGCCGCCTGGCGCTCGGCGCTCACCAACGCCTCGCGGCTGGCGGCGAGCTCGGCCACCATGCGGTTGACCGCGCGCTCAAGCGCGACGAGCTCGGTAACGCCGTGCTCCGGCACCTTGTGGTCGAGGTTGCCCTTGCTGTAGGCGTCGAACGCCTGCAGGAGGTTGCCGACCGGCCGCACGAACGCGCGCTGCAGGAACGAGCGCGACACCAGCAGCAGCACCGCCGCCAGCGCGATGGGGATGAGCAGGACGAGCGCCGAGTTGCGGCTGAGCGCGTTGACGCGGGTCTTCTCGGCGGCCTGCGCCACCGTCAGCAGCTCGTCGTTGAGGGCGAACAGGAGCTCGTAGTCGTCGAGCCACACCATGCGCAAGTCGGCGGTGAAGAACACCGCGAGCTGATCGGCCTGCCGCACCGCGGTGGAGGGCGTCGACATGATCTGGTC
Organism: Alphaproteobacteria bacterium; assembly: GCA_016869235.1. Taxonomy (GTDB): domain Bacteria; phylum Pseudomonadota; class Alphaproteobacteria; order UBA2966; family CAIVPW01; genus CAIVPW01. The sequence goes on from VGER01000011.1 coordinate 17,146, forward strand.
GGTGCGCCGGCGCACCACCTGGTAGGCCTCCTTGAGCCCGTCGATGGCGGTGCGCTCGGCCGGCAGGCGCGCGACATCCTCCATGTGCGCGAAGGTGACGAGGATGCGCTGGGTGGTGCGGCGGTAGTCGGTGACGGCCTTGGCCTCGCCGAGGAAATGGTGGTCGAACACCTCGGTCATCTGCCGGTAGACGTCGCCGCGCGTCTCCTGCACCAGGCTCATCAGCGTGTTGAGGCGCAGCGACTCCTCGGCGGCGCGCTGGCGCAGCTCGAACCCCACCCAGCCCATGGCGCCGGTGACGACGATGAGCAGCATGAACGCAAGGTTATGGCCGAACAGCAGGCCCTTCAGCGAATAGATCCGGATCACCGAACCCTCCGTAACGGGATCAGCCCTGCCCGCAACAGCAGATCATAGCGCCCGAACGCCGCCGCACCCTAGGCGCCAACCCGGGCGCGCGACCCTAGGCGGCTTCGCTGGCGTCGCCGCGCGTCAGCTCCAGGAACGCCTCGGACAGGGTTTCGGTCCCCATCTCGCGGCGCAAGTCCGCCGACGTGCCCGATCTCAGCACCTTGCCGCGCGCCATGACGACGACGCGGTCGGATTCCTCGGCCTCCTCGACCAGGTGCGTCGCCCACAGCACGGCGATCTTGCGCTCGCGCTTGAGCATCAGCACGTGGGTGAGGATCTCGCGCCGGCTGCGCGGGTCGAGGCCGACGGTCGGCTCGTCCATCAGGAGGATGCTCGGCTCGTGCAGCAGCGCGCGCGCCAGCTCGACGCGGCGCTTGTTGCCGCCGGACAGCGTGCGCACCGGGTCGTGCTGCCGCTCGACCAGGCCGACGGCGCCAAGCTCGGCGGCGATGCGGGCGTTGGCGATGCCACGCGGCATGCCGTGCAGGTCGGTGTGGAACCTGAGGTTGGCGAGGATCGACAGCTCCTGGTCGAGCGTCGGCGACTGGAAGACGATGCCGAGGCTGGAGAGCGCCGGCACCGCGTTCTTGCGGATGTCGTGGCCGGCGACCTCGATGGAGCCGCCGTCGGGCGTGAACAGGCCGGACAGCAGCTGGAACAGCGTGGACTTGCCGGCGCCGTTCGGCCCGAGGAGGGCGACGAACTCGCCGCGCCGCACGCCGAGGCTGACGCCGTCGAGGGCCTTGGTAGAGCCGTATGTCTTGACGAGGTCCGAAACCGCGAGAGCGAGGTCGCTGGTGCGTGCCGCCGGTTCCATCATGCCGCTCCTGCCTTGACCGCACGCACGGCCTCGCCCTCGGCGAGACGCGACTGCTCGAGCCCAGCCAGCAGCGCCGGATGCTCGGTCAGCAGCTGGGCGCGGAACTCGTCGATGCTGCGGCCCTCCCATTCGCGCGGACGGTCGAGCGGCACCGGGAGGTCGAGCACGACGCGGCCCGGGCTCGCCGACATGAACAGCACGCGGTCGCCGAGCTGGATGGCCTCGCGCAAGTCGTGGGTGACGAAGACGATGGTGGCGCCGCGCGCCCGCCACTGGTCGAGCAAAAGGTCGCGCAGCTTGTTGGCGACCGGCGCGTCGAGGGAGATGAACGGCTCGTCGAGCAGGAGCAGCGGCGGCTCATTGACGAAGGCGCGCGCCAATGCCACGCGCCGCTGCATGCCGCCCGACAGGCGATTGGGGTACGCGTCCACCGACGCCACCAGGCCGACCTGCTCCAGAAGCTTGCGCGGCATGCCCTGGGCGATGGCGCGGTGGGTGGCAACCAGCGCCACGTTCTTCTCCACCGTCAGCCACGGCATCAGCCGCGGCGACTGGAACATGTAGCCAAGCCGCGGGCCGGTGCCGGGCGCATGGCCGGCGATGCGCACCTCGCCCTCGTAGTCGCCGTCGAGGCCGGAGACGATGTTGAGGAACGTCGTCTTGCCGGAGCCGGACGGGCCGACGATGCAGCAGAACTGGCCGCGTGGGACGGTGAACTTGAGTTGGGACAGGGCCACGAAATCGAGCGTCGGCGAAGAGAAGACCTTGCGGCGGATGTCGACGTCGAGCGCGTTCACGGCCGCAACTCCTACATCCGCCAGCGGGTGGCGCGGCGCTCGAGCGGCCGCACGATGAACGACTCGATCAGCATGACGACGCCGATGAAAGAGAACGCGTAGGCGAGCAGCTGGTCGACATCGAGCGTCGAGAAGCTGTTGGCGAGCATGAAGCCGACGCCGTTCGAGCGGCCGAGGAGCTCGTACACCAGCACGATCTTCCAGATCAGGGCGATGCCGTTGCGCGCCGCCACCATGAAGTACGGATAGAGCTGCGGCAGGAACACCCGGCGCAGCGTCTGCCAGCGCGACAGCCGGAAGGCGCGCGCCACATGCAGCAATTCCGGCTGCACGGCGGCCGCGCCTTCGCGCGTAGTCACGGCGACGAGGGGAATCTTGTTGATGACCACGGCCACCACCAGTGCGGTATCGTTGAGGCCAAGCCAGATGTAGCTGAGGATGCCGACCACCAGCGCCGGCATGTTGAGGCCGAGCAGAACCCAGCCGTCGAAGAAGCGGTTCAACCCCTTGACGCGGCCGAGCGCCATGCCGATGGCGCTGCCCAGCACCATGGCGATGACGAAGGCGACCGTGGCGCGGTAGAGCGTCTGGTAGATGTTGAAGACCAGGTCGTGGGTGGTGATCGAGAAGCCGAGCACTTCGATGACGTTACGCGTCAGTCCCGACGAGGTCGTCGCCGATTTCCAGATCGCCTCGGCCACCACCACCGGCGAGGGAAAGTAGACGGCGTTGCGGCTGCGTGCGTATTCGTCGGCGATGAACGTCTCCGACGTCATCGCCGTCGCGGCCACCTGCCAGATCGCCAAGAGGACGACCAGCGAGGAGAGTCGCACCCAACGGTAAGAGGCGAACGGGGAAGAGGTCAGGAGCCGCATCGAGCGGCTCCTGACTCCGACATCTGCTGTCATGGAACTAACTACAAAACCGAGGCATTCGGCGGCGTCCTAGAACGTAAAGCCGCCATAGAACGTGCCCGGCGCCACCTTGGGGGAGCCGGTGACCTCGGGGGCGATCGCCGCCATGATCTCGAACGCCTTCTCGGCGGCGGCGCGATCCTCGGCAGTGTAGGACGTGACGATGCCACGGCGATACTGATCCCGCAGGGAGGTGAACAGCGCCGGGTCGGTCGCCGCACCCATGCGGTCCTTGAGCGCGTCCCACGCGGCGTTGTCGGTGCGCAGCACCTGCTTGGTGGCGAGCGACGCCTTGAAAAAGTTGTTCACCAGCGCGGAGTTCTCGCGCGCCCAGCTCTCCTTGAAGACCCAGCCGATGAGCGGCATCGGACGCGCGACGCCGAGGTCGACCAGGATCTTGTCGGTGCCCATGAGCTCGGTGAAGGCCGGCTTCGCCAGCAAGCGGGCGTTCCAGTTCCACATGTTCATGGTGGCATCGGCCTCGCCCTTCTCGAGGGCGTCGTTCACCAGCTGCGGCGCGGCAAACTTCACTTCCTTGGCCGCCTGGGCGATGTCCTGGCCGATGTTGGCCTTGGTCCACACGCGCAGGAGCAGGTAGCTCTTGTCGTTGGCGCCGCCGGAGACGGCGATGGTCTTGCCGGCCAGGTCGCGCACGCTCTTCACCGGCCCGTCCTTCTTGACGATGACGCCGCCGACGGTGAGCGAGTGCGGAACCCAGGTGTAGCCGATGCCGCGCGTGCGCGCGATCGACACCACCATGTAGTCGGAAACGATCAGGTTGACCGCGTCGCCGGCCAGCGCGATGTCGGTGGCCGGGTTGTCGGCATAGCCCTGGATCGCCAGCTGGAAGCCGTTGGCCTTGTCGAGGCCGCGGGCCTGCATGGTGACCAGCTCCCAGTTGACCGTGCCGGTGGCGAGCACGCCGGCCTTCACCGTCGGCAGAGCGGCTTGCGACCAAGCCCGTCCCGTGCCGAGAACGCTCGCGGCCGCGAGGCAGCCCGCCGAAACCGCCGCCTTCTTCAGGAAGGCTCTCCGTTGCACCAGTGCCATGTGTCCTCTCCTCACGTTGGAATCGGGCCGAGACTCCGGTTTCCGGCCCTGGCCCAGTGTGCATGCACGCCTAACGGCATGACGTGGCCAGTCCCGCGCGCACGCGGCCCCTGCGCAAAATCCGGTCGCTACCATAGCATCCCCCCAACCCCGGACCACGCGAGCGCCACAGGCCGCAGCAGCGGCACCACCGGCTGCGCCTCGAAGGCGGCCGCAAAGCGGCCCGGAATCAGGGGTTTGGCCCCCTTCCGGTACCCGTCTACTCGCCCGATGCGCCCCCCCGAATCAACCTATGCCGGCTATTAGGTTTTCCGCTGTTCCCCGGCCGGTGCCGGCCCTAAGGTGCCGCTCCACGAGAACGCGGAGCGGCAATGGCGAGAGGGGCGCTGCGCAAGGGGCTGCTGTGGGTCGCGGCGGTCGGCGCGCTGGCCTGCGCCGCCGCGCCGGCTATGGCGCAGGGCGCCAATCCCGGATTGTTGAAGTTCTGGACCACCTGCGGCGCTTGCCACACCCTCGACACCTCGGGCGGCCATTCGAAGGGCCCCAACCTGTGGGCCCTGTTCGGCAAGCAGCTCGGCGCCATCGAGAAGTTCGCCACCTACTCGGCGCCGATGAGGGCCGCGGCGGCCCGCAGCATCGTGTGGACCGAGGAGACGCTCGACCGCTGGCTGCAGAATCCGCAAGCGATGGTGCCCGGCAACGAGATGGAGTTCGCCCTCGACAACGCCCAGGACCGCGCTGACGTCATTGGGTTCCTGAGGACGCAGCGGTAAGCCGGCGCGATTCTTTGGTTGCGCGCCGTTGGCCCGACGCCGAGGTAATCGGTTTCCTCAAGACGCAGCGGTAAGCCTGCAGTATCAGACGTCCGCTTTCACCGCGGCGAGTTGCGGCTGGAGGCTGAGGCCCTCCTGGGCGCGCGCTTCCTTGCGCTTCTTGCGCGCGATCAGCGGCGGGCACTTGTTGGCGTCGTAGTAGTCGACCTGGCAGTCGAGGCACTGCAGGCACTCGTTCATGTTGATGTGGCCGGACGGGTCGATGGCGCCGACCGGACAATCGGCCTCGCAGATGCGGCACTGGGCGCCGCACTGCGGCCTGCGCTTCAGCCATTGGAACATGGGGACCCGTCCCGCCACCGCCAGCGCCCCACCGAGCGGGCAGAGGAAGCGGCAGTAGAAGCGCTCGATGAACAGCCCGGCGGCGAGCAGCGCCACCGCGTACAGGACGAACGGCAGCTCGCGCAGGAAGTACACGTTGATCGCCGTCTTGAACGGCTCGATCTCCTCGAGCTGGTTGGCCATGTCGATCGAGTAGAGGCCGACGCCGAGGATCGCCACTGCCGCCAGGTATTTCACCGCCCACAGCTTCTCCTGGACGGCGCGTGGCACCCTGAACTGCGGCACCCGCAACAGGACTACGGCCTTGTTCGACAGCTCCTGCAGCGCGCCGAACGGGCACAGCCAGCCGCAGAACACGCCGCGGCCCAGCACGAACAGCGTGATGGCGATGTAGATGCCGAGGATGAAGAACAACGGGTCGAGCAGGAAGGCGTCGAGCGGCGGGTCGCTGAACGGCGCCCGCACGTACGCCAGGATGTTGATGATCGAGAACTGCGCGCCGGCCCACTAGCCGAGCCAGCCGAGCGTGAAGGCGAGCATGCCGACCCGCACGACGTTGTAGACCAGGCGCTGGCGGGCGATCAGGTCCTGCAGCAGGAACACGAGCGTCACCGCCGCCAGGAGCCCAAGCAGTATGGCGATGTTGAGCCGCTCGTCCTCCCAGATGCCGACCCACGCCGGCTTGGGCGGCGGCGGCCGGCAACAGCTTGTGGATGTCGGGCAAGGTGTAGGGAAGCGCCACGTCGAGAGTCATCGTCGCGGCGGCGGCGTCGACGCCGGGAATGGTCAACACCGCGGTCCACGGCTTGAGCGGATCGAGTCCGGCGGCAGCGGGAATGTGGCACACCAGATTGTTGCGGATCGGGATGCCTCGCACGCCGCCGACGACCGACATGCGTACGTAGTCGTCGCGGGTGAAGCGAAACTCCTTGCCGTCTTGCAGCACCTTGAGCTGGTCGAAGCGGTAGCCGGTAGCGCGATCGAACTGGCTGTTGGTGACGATCGAGAAGTGGCCGTCGCCGGCCATGAAGACGGCAAGGCCGGCGCCCTGGCGCGCCGTGAGGCTGCGGAAAGCCTCGCCGAACAGGTTGATGCCGATCGACGCCGGGGTCGCCAGCGCCACCGCGAAGTGGACGAAGGGATCGTCGAGGGAGCGCGCCGCCGGCAGCGCTTGCGAGGGCCGCGAGCCCTTGCTTCCCTGACTCTCGAACAGCCGCACGACGTCGCGGATGGAGAGCTTGATCTGCGCTACCGAGCCCTTGGCGAGCATCTCCTCGCCGGTCAAGGCGACGAAGCCGGTGCGGTCGAGCATCGGTTCGGTCACCACCTGGAAGGCCTCGCCCTTGATGTGCGTGACATACACGCGCTCCGCGGCGCGTTGCATGCCATCCTTCATCATGCGGCCGCTGATGGAGGCGCCGCGCATCAGATCGGGCTCGACGGAGCGCCAGGACGCCAGGCTCGCGGATGCGAAGCCGGCGATGAACTGATGCATGCGTTCCAGCGGCACGCCGCGGTTGAGGATGGTCTCGCCATGCCGCTGGAGCACCGCGCCGGTGAGCTTGCCGTCGAGGGTCATGCCGGAGACGAGATCAAACGGCGTGCCCGAGTAGCCGGTGGCATTGACCACGTCGAGCGTCGAAAACAGGAAGCCTTTGAGCTCGCCGCCGACGTAGACCTCAAGCGCCAGCGGCCGGCCGGGCGCCGGCACCACTTTCTCGGCGCCGGGGAACAATGCCTGGACGGTGGCCGGGGTGAGGCGTGGGCTGAGCGTGTCCTTGTCGGCCTGCTGCGCGCGCGCAGGCAGGGCGAGCACCGCGACCGCCGCCGCAACGCAGAGCAGGCGCAGTGCGGCGCCCAACAGTCGTGCGGTTGGCGTCACCAAATTCCCTCCGCGGTCGTCAGGGTAGCACACGCGCGGTCAGCGACATCCGCGGCGACCGGGCGAGGCGCACCCACAAAAGCGAAGGAGCCGCCGGTTTCCCGGCGGCTCCTGTTGCTGCTCGGCGGAAACGCGGGGTGCTGCTTTAGCCCCACATGCCGAGAGTCTTGTACTTGACGCCCTGGAGGACCTTCTCGGACTCCTTGTAGCCGAGGAACTCCTCGACGAGGGTCGCGTACACGCGGCGGAAGTCGGTGGTGTACTGCAGGTTGTCGTCCAGCACGAGGTTGGTGAGCGACACCTTCTCGCCGTACTGCTTGCCACCCTTGACGCCGCCGCCGATAACGAACGCGACGTTGGCCGCGCCGTGGTCGGTGCCGAGGCTGGTGTTCTCCGGCACGCGCCGACCGAACTCCGAGTGGATGAACATGGCGACATCGTTCTCCTTACCGATGCGCTTCATCTCCTGATAGAAGCCCCAGACGGCGTCGGAGTTGTACTGCACCTGGCGGTCGTGCGGGCTTAGCTGGTTGACGTGGGTGTCGAACAGAGAGCCGCGCAGCGGCACGTAGTACAGGCGCGCCGGGAAGTCGTGCTCGATCAGCGCGGCGACGCGATCAAGGTCGCGCAGGTTGAGGTCGGGGTTGCGCGAGCGACCGTACTTGGCCCACGCCTCGCCGACCAGCGCGGATGCGTCGCGGGCGCTCTTGGTGACGTCCAGGAGGTACTTATGGGTGTCGCCGATCGCGACCTGGTCCTTGTCGAGGTTCTGCAGCACCGGGCGCTGCTGATAGTAGAAGTCGCGCGCGAAGTTGTTCGGGTCGATGAACACCACCGGCACGTGCTTGTCGGCGCGCACCGCCAGCGTCTGGCTGGTGGCGACGTTGACGAGGAAGTTGGGCTTGCCCGACGGCTCGATGGCGTCGGCGACGCGGCCGACCCAGCCATGCGGGTCGCCCGAGTTCGGCGCGCCGGTATGCCAGAACGAGATCGACGAGAAGTGCGAGAACGACGGCTGCTCGTAGCCGACGCCATGGACGATGGCGAGCTTGCCCTCGTCCCACAGGCGCTTCATGCCGACCATCGAGCGCTGCAGGCCGTGGTGGCCGTCGCCGAGCGCCAGCGTGTCCTTCTCCTTGTAGGCGAGGTTCGGGCGATGCTTGTAGAGCATGTCGTCGCCGTACGGCACGACGGTGGCGAGGCCGTCGTAGCCGCCGAACCACTCGAACACCACCAGGATCTTGCCCGGGGTGGCGGCAATGGCGTCGGCCATGCCGCCGAAGATCGGCGGCAACGGCGAGAGGCCAGCACCGAGGCTGAAACCGACACCACCGGCACCGATCGCCATGGCCTGGCGGCGGGATACGCCGGCTTCACTGCAAAGCTTGTCGAAACGCATGGGATGATCCCTTTCTAGGCCAGGGGCTCAGTTGATCTGGTATTCCGGCGTGCTCATGATCATGTGGGTGAGCATGCGCAGCGGGCTTTCCGCGTAAGTCTTGGCGCGGTCGAGGTTGTTGGTGGCGAGCTCCGCGTTGAGGAAGGCAACCATGGAGCCGCGCGTGGCCGCCGACACCGGGATGCGCAAGAAGCGACCGAGGAGGTAATCGACCGCCTCGTCGGTGGTCTTGGCGCCGGAGTTCAGCACCATTTGCGTCATGTCGACGCGAGCGGCGCCACGCGGCGTCGGGATCAGCTTGCGATAGGCAAGCTCCCACGCGTAGTAGCCCGACACGCGGGTGTTGAAGAGCTCGTCGCGCTCCTTCGCCACCATGTCGAACGCGCCCATCATGCCCGGGTCCTGCAGAGCCGTGGCCTGGGTGAAGTCCTTGCCCTGGCGCAGGCGTGCACCGATCTGGCCGTCGCCACCGGCGGCGTTCAGGAAGTGCGGGTCACGGAAGCTGACGATGTCCGGGAACAGGAAGTCGCGCGCGACGTTGCCGCGCTCCAGGATCAGCGCCGGCGTCACCCACGACTTGCCGCCGGCCCAGCCCGCCACGGACGGCGGATTGAGCAGGTGCTGGCCGAGAGCGATGGTCGTGCTGTTGAAGTCCGGGATGCCGGGGATGTCCTCGGCGCCGAGCTGCTTCAGTAGGGTCACGACGTGCTCGACGGGACCCTTGATGTGCGAGCCGTACGAGGCCGCGCTGTAGAAGTCCTTCGAGAGGAACATCGTCATCAGCAGCGGCTTCATCTCGTAGTTGTTGTCGCGCAGGATCTTGCCGAGCTGGGCCTTCTGCTCCCCCGAGAGGTCGTCGCGGACGAAGAAGTTGTAGACCTTGCCGGCGATGTAGTTGGCGGTGACCGGCTGCTCCATGATGATCTTGAGCACGTCGACGCCGTTGAAGTTTCCGGTGCGGCCCAAGAAGGTCTTCACGCCGTCGTCGTGCTTTTCCTTGTCGACGACGAAGTCGAGGTTGTCGAAGTTCCAGCCGGTGAACGCGCGGGCGGCTTCCCGCACGTCGCGCTCGGCGTAGTTGCCGACGCCCATGGTGAAGAGCTCCATCACCTCGCGGGCGAAGTTCTCGTTGGCGGCGCCTTTCACGTTCACGCCGGCATCGAGGTAGTAGAGCATCGCCGGGTTCTGGGCGACGGCGACGGCCAGCTGTGAGAAGTTGCCGGTGGCGTACTTCTCGAACATGTCGATCTGCTGGACCATCTTGCGATAGTCGCGGACCTTGCCCTCGGCGGTGGCGAAGTGGCCATGCCAGAAGAGCGCCATCTTCTCCTCGAGGGGGTGGGTGGTGTCGAGCATGCGCTCGGCCCACCAGTAGCCGACGCGACGAGTCTCGAGCTCGGTGGCGCGCAGCCAATAGAAGAAGCGATCCGACGTCGGCTGGACGGCGCGATTGCCGGACGGCTTGTTCATCACGCCGATGTTGCCGCCTTCCTTGAGCGCCTTGTCGGTCGCCGCCGGGCGGCTGTCGGGGAAGTAGGTCAGGGATGGATCCCAGAAGCCCGACTCCTCGAAGGGCCTCAACTTGGGGTTGGGAATGGTCTCGTAATAGACCAGCGAGCGCACGGCGCGCTCGGGCGTCATGGCCGCGAGACGCGCGATCTCCTCCGGCGTGCCACTGAAGCCGGCGCGCGAGAGCAGGTGCGCGGCGCGGTCATAGTTCCACTCGGCGGCGGTGATCGGCGACAGGTCGCCCTTCCAGTTGGCGGGGCCGGGGCTGAACTTCCCCATGCCCGTCGGGCCGGCGGATATGGCCGCACCGGCAACGGCAACAGTCATCGCCGCCCCCGCGAGGACGGCAATGCCGCGCTTGCGAATCGTCATTTTTACGTACCTCCCAAAAGCCTGTGGCCGGACTCTGCTTTGGGAGGCGGGAGGGCTTCCATCTATACGAGGCATAGGTGCGGAAATCTGCGCGGGGCGGGCCGGGTTCGGGCGGCAAGACGGGCTGGAAGGGGCCTTCCCGCCGCTGGCAAGCGAAAAGTCTACGGCAATGGCACGTTAATTCCGGCAGCGTGGCGCAGATCGCGGCGCTTGCGGCGCTGGATGAGCGGCGGACAAAGGGTCTCGTCGTGGTAGGCGACCTGGCAGTCCATGCACTGCAGGCACTCGTTCATGTCGATGGCGCCGGTGTTGGCGATCGCCCCCACCGGACATTGCGCCTCGCAGATGCGGCAGTCGGTGCCGCATTGGGGACGGCGCTTGAGCCAGCGCACCATGCGCAGCCGCCCCAGGAAGGCGAGCGTCGCCCCCAGCGGACACAAGAAGCGGCAGTAGAAGCGCTCGACGAACAGGCCGAGCAGCAGCAAGGCGAGCGCGTACAGCACGTAGGGAGCCTCGCGGGCGAACTTGACGCTGATCGCCGTCTTGAACGGCTCGATCTCGGCGGCGCTGTGCGACAGCGCGGGCGCCACGAACACCAGGCCGAGGATGAGAAGCGCGGCGATGTACTTCACCGCCCACAGCTTCTCCTGCAGCGCATGCGGCACGCGCAGCTGCGGCACACGCAGCGCCACCGCGAGACGATTGGACAGCTCCTGCAGCGCACCGAACGGGCACAGCCAGCCGCAGTAGACGCCGCGGCCGAGGATGAGCAGCGTCGCCGCCACGTACACCGACAGGATCAGGACGATCGGGTCGAGCAGGAAGTTGGTCAATGGCGTGGCGGTGAACGGCGCCTGCACGAACGCCAGCACGTTCACCACCGACAGCTGGCCGCCGGCCCACCAGCCGAGCCACGCGAGGGTCACGGTGAGCACGGCGACGCGCGTCCAGGCGAAGGCGCGGCGATGGCGCGTGAGCACATCCTGGCCGAGGAAGATCGCCGTCACCGTGGCGAGCAGCAGCAGCGTGAGGACGACGTCCGCGCGCTTGTGCTGCCATGCCTCGAGCCAGGCCGGCGGCGGCGAGCTAACGTCCTTTGGCGGCGGCGTCAGCACGTACTGCGGCGGCAAGGCATACGTGAGCGCGAAGGGAATGCGCACCGATGCGCCGTCGGCGCCGCGTCCGAGCACGTCGATCATCAGCCACCACGGCGCCAGCGGATCGAGACCCGCACCCGCAGGCAGGAACACCAGCGCCGCGTCCAGCTCGTCGACCTCGTTGCCGCCGCCGGTGGCGCGGATGCCGCGCAGCATCGACGGCTGCAGGCGCAACGCCTTGCCGCCCTGCGCGATCGAGACGACGTCCTCGAAGAACCCCGTGGCGAGGCGCGAGCGCGCCGTGCCGGCGAACGGATACTCCCCGACGCTGGCGATCCAGATGGTCAGGCCGCCGTCGCCCTGGCGGTCGATGGCTTCGTTGAAGCGCTGCAGGCCGAGGATGTTGGCGCCGATCGCCGGCGGGGTCAGCAGCGCCGCGTACACGTCGAGGAACGGCGCATCGTCCGCCGCCTTGTGCTGCGGCGTCGCGCCCGCGGCTGCGAAAGCGCGCCTGACGTCGGCGAACGGCACGCTGAGGCGCGCGATGGCGCGGCCCTGGAGCAGCTCCGCCACGCTGGCGTTGGCAAAGGTGCCGCGGTCGAGGGTCGGCTCGGTCACGGCCGGTTGCGGCAAGCGCTCGGACGCGACGACACGCGCCGCCGCCTGCATGCCGCTCTTCATCAGGCGGGCGCTGGTGGTCGCACCCTTGACCTGGTCGGGGCGCACGGCGCGCCAATCGGCCAGCGTCGCGGCGGCGAAGCCGGCGATGTAGGCATCCATCACCGCGCGCGAGACGCCGCGGTTCAGGATCGACTCGTACTCGGCGAGCAGCACCGCGCCGGTGATGCGCCCATCGAGGGTGATCTCGCCGATGAGGTCGAACGGCGTGCCGGCGTAGCCGGTGGCATTGACGGTGTCGCGTGTCGAGAAGATGTAGCCGGCAACCTCGCCGCGCACGCGCACCGGCAGCGCCGGCGGCTGCCCATCCGCCGCGCCGACCTCCTCGGCGCCGGGAAACACCTGCTGGATGAGCTGTGGCGTCAGGCGCGCGCGCAGGCCGCCCATGTCGGCCGCGTGCGCAAGCGCGGGCGCGAATGCGACGGCAAGGAGCAGGAGCAGTGCACGAAACATGGCGTCGCCGGCGCGCGCAGAGTAGCGTAGCCGCCGTGCGAAGGCTGACTCTGTTGCTCGCGGCGGCGGCGGCCGCATGGTTCGCCGGCGCGCCGGCGCCGTCGGCGCAGTACTTCGGCATGGATCCGGGGGAGTTCTTGTTCGGCGAGTGCCGCGACTGCCACAACTTTGCGGAAGGCGCCGGGCCCGGGCGCAAGGCGCCGAACCTGTGGAGTGTCTATGGCCGCACCGCCGGCACGGCGCCTGGCTGGGAGTACACGCGGGAACTCAAGGCCTCAGGCATCGTGTGGACCGAGACCACCATGGAGCGCTGGCTGCGCAATCCCGGCGCGATGGTGCCGGGCACCAAGATGGACTTCCAGATGCCGAACGACGAACAGCGCGAGTTGGTGCTCGAGTACATGCGCAACGCCGACCCCGCCGGCTACGTGCGCGCCATCCAGGGCCTGAAATGAAGAAAGGCCGCCACGCGGGCGGTCTTCCTTTTGTGGCGTCGTCGCGCCGAAGGCGCGACCAAGACTAATTCGCGCCGCCGACGAACTCCTTGTCGGGCAGCGTCACGTTCTGCAGGGCGCCGAGCGTCAGAACCTGGTCCAGGACGCGCAGCTCGTTCGGATCGGTGTAGCCGGTGTCGGTGCGGTTCATCTGCTGCAGTTGGGCGAGCCGCTGGTCGTCCTGGCCGCGGCGCTGCTCTGCCTCGTCGTACATCTCGGCGGTGCCGCCAACTTCCTGGCCGTTGGTGATCATGTCGAGCGCGTTCTGGATGCCGGTCTCGAGCGGCTGTGTGTACGGCAGCCGATAGGCGCGCGGAATGCCGTTCGGCACGTTGTTCTTGTCGAGCGCCTCGACCCACATGAAGACGGCGCCCGGCGAGTTCAAGAGCTTGTCGGGCTCGTTCACCTTGGCCCACAGCAATTGGAACTTCGCCGGCAGGCGGTCGCGCACCGGCCAGCCCATCAGGTCGATCATCGAGTAGTACGAGATGACGAAGAACGCGCTGGTGACGACGATGGCCGTCGCCTTCACCCACCACGCCCAGCGCGGCGCGATGTTCAGGCTGAGCAGCAGCACCGCGATGATGACGTAAGCGGCGAGAACTCCGACAAAACCAAGCGTCATGGCTCCTAGGCTCCCTTCCTGGAGCGCACAAGGGTCTTCGGCCGACGGTTCACGTCGGTGATGGCTCCCTTCTCGTCCATCGTGAAGCGGACGGCGGTGAGCTCCTGGCCCTTATGGTCGAGATGCAGCTTCGTGTAGAAGACCAGCGACACCTCTGGGTTCAGCTTCTCCACCTTCAGCTCGACCGGCACGTCCTCGGTGCCGTTGGCAAGGTAATGGTGGACGTTGACGACGTACTCGCCGGGGACGATGCCGCGGATGGTCACCGTCTCCTGGTTGAGCGGATTCTCGATCTTCTTGTTGCCGACGGCGATCGTGTCGCGGTAGTTGCCGCGATCGTCGCGGTCGAGGTGCATCAGGCCGGCTTCCTTGACGTGGTACCAGACGACGCCGCCGTTCGGATCCTCGACATAAAGGTCGACGTCGTCCGGGTGGTTGTCCGGCCACTTCATGGTGATGAGCACTTCCGCCTTCGGGTCGATCTTGCCCGTCTGTGCCGTCGGGTTGATCAGCATGAAGGCGATCAGGAACATGAAGGTGAAGCTCAACAGGGCATTAAAGAGCATGTCCTGGAACGGGTAGAAGACTTCACCCTCGTAGAAGAAGCCGTCAGATGACCTCATGGCGCACTCCGCGTGCCGCCGCCCTTGTCGTTGTTACGCGGCTTCGGCTTGGAGCGCCGGCACGACGTACATGTCCGTGGTCTCGGCGATCAGCGAGTGCAGCTCGATGGTGCCGATTTCCAGGAAGTAGTACTGCAGCTTCAGCACGATCGAGCCGATCAGCGCGGTCAGCGTGACGGACAGCGCGGTCGCCATGCCGCTCGACATGTCGGCCATCGCGGCGCGCAGCGTCAGCGGATCGAAGCTGTCGATGCCGCGGATCGGCGCCAGCATCAGGATGAAGCCGATCACGGTGCCGACAAGGCCGACCTTCGGCAGCGCGTCGACGATGAACACGCCCACCTGCAGGCGACTGCGCAACTGGTCGGCGAGCGCATGCATGAGCAGCGAATGGTCGAGCGGCTCGCCGCTCGGATTGCGCGCCTTGACGATGACGTTGCGGACGTGGTCCGTCAGCACGCCGGCCGGCAGCACCATCCCGTCGCCCACGGTGACGTCGCCGTTCTCGTTGATGCGGAAGTTGGTCGGGCTCTTGCGGATGGTGCGGGCAATGCGCCGCGCGACGTTCAGCGCGCGCGAGATGGTGACCGCCGAGACGCCGCAGTGAACGGTCGCGCCGAGGAAGACCAAGGTCACCAGCGTCGAAAGGTACGTGCGGTCGACCTCGATCATGGTGTCGATGAGGCCGATCTGGAACACCGCGAACAGCGCCACGACGATCAGCGACGCGACGATCAGCCAGCGCAACAACAGCATGTAGTCACGCAACTCAAAAGGCGTGACGATCACTCGCGGCCCGGAAAGTTCGCCGCCCGTCATCTCAGAAGTGCTCATGGAATTTTGCCCACCCAAGTGCTGCGCGGTTTCGAAGGCCCGCGCCGGTACCCCGCCGAAGACTAACCGACACCATAATTTGGAAGCTCTAGGCGAATCAAGCGCCCCTCCCGCGCGGGAAGGCTGTTGAAATCCGTGGATTTCTTGGCTCTCAGCGCAGTCGCTGCCGGTACTCCCAGGGCAGGATAAACGGCCCCTGCCAAGCGCCTACGCCCGCGACCTCGGCCGCCTTCTCGGCGGCGACGTATTCGGCCGTCTGCTCGCGCACCGCGACCGCCATGCCGCGGCGCACCAACAGCTCGGCGATGTCCTTGCCGTTGATGATGCACTTCCCCCACGAGGTGCCGCGGCGGCGCTCGTCGGGGTCCTCGCGCGGCGTGCACGCCACCGGCCCGCCCTCGTCGAACAGGATCTTCTCCATCTCGCGGTAGGCGACGGCGCCGCACGACCACGGGCGTCCGTTGAGGAAGCAGGTCTGCTGCTGCTCGAGCGCGTCGATGCCGAACAAGTGGAAGCGCTGGCCGTTCACCTCGAGGATGTCGGTGTCAACGATGCGCGCGTTGCCGACGACGTTCTTCGCGTCGGCCGCCGGCGCGGCACCTTGCCCCTGCGCTGCGCCAGCCCAAGCGGACGCGAGCAAGCCGACCGCCAGCGCCGCCGCTGCAACGCTCGTGCGTGCCATGTCCTCTCCCTGCACCGAGGAGTCCTATTCTACGGGGTGCGCGGATCGCGCTCTAGAGACCGGCGAAGGTGGAGACAGTTGCTCCGTCCCACAACTCGGCGGTGGGCGGCACCTCGCCCGGGCGTCGCACGTGCACCGCGCGCATGCCGGCCTGCGCCGCCGCCCTGACCTCGCCGGCATGGTCGGAGAAGAACGCGACGCGATCCGGCGCGACGCCGATGCGGGACGCGATGGTGGCGTAGGACTTGGCTTCGAGCTTGCCGCCGACGGTGGTGTCGAAATGTCCGGACAGGTGCGGCAGCAAGTCGCCGTGATCGGTGTGCCGGAACAGGAGTTTCTGCGCCTCGACCGAGCCCGATGAGTAGATGAATACCCGCACGCCGCGCGGCGGCCAGGAACGAAGCGCCGCCACCGCGTCGTCGAAAACAGGCCCCTTGAGCGCGCCGGACTCGTAGCCCTGCCGCCAGATCATGCCTTGCAGCGACTTGAGCGGCGTCACCTTGCGGTCCTCATCGGACCAATGGATGAGCGCGTGCACGGCGGCGGCGGGGTCGGGCCGCGCGGCGCCAAGCTCCTTCGCCACCGCGGCGATTTGCTCCGCCACCGCCGGCTCGTCGGCATGGCGCATGACGAAGTCGGCAATGCGCTGGCGCGCGAACGGGAACAGCGTCTCCTTCACGAACGCGATCGGGGTCGTCGTCCCCTCGATATCCAGGAGCGCGACGTCCCCGCGCCGCAAAGGTGTCACCGGTCGGCGCGCCTCCGGCGCGACGGGCGCGAGTTCAGACACTCCGCACTTGCTCGCCGAAGGGCGGGAACTTCTCCGCGATGGTGGCGCCGGTGAACTTCGCCACCCAGCCCTCGGGGTTGGTGAACAGGCGGATGGCGGTGAAGCGCGGCGCCGGTCCCATGTCGAACCAGTGCTTGGTGTTGTCCGGCACCGAGATCAGGTCGTTGCGCTCGCAGAGCACCTGATACACGCGCGGCCCGAGGTGCAGGTAGAACGAGCCAATGCCCTCGACGAAGAAGCGCACCTCGTCCTCCGAGTGCTGGTGCTCGTTGAGGAACTTCTTGCGCGCCTCGACGCGATTCGCGGCGTCCGGCACCATGCGCACGACGTCGGCGGTGACGTAGCCCTTGGCACGCTTGAGCTTGTCGATCGGCTTGGCGTACGCGGCGAGCACCTTGTCCTGGCCGTCGGCGGGCGCGAGCTCGACGTCCGCCTTCCAGCGCTCGAACAGAATGCCTTCCTTCTCGAGCGCCTTGGCGATCCCCGAGGCGTCCGTGATGACTTGCTCCGGCGCCGCCGGCTTGTCGTCGCGAAAGATTCTGAGCTCGCTCATCGCATCACCTTCCGTCTCTCCAGCTCGCACCCCAAAAGGAACTCCAGCGCCTCGGTGTGGCGCAACGCGTCGGCCATGGTGCGGCCCCAGGCATATAGTCCGTGGCCCGCCAGAAGATAGCCGAAGCGCGGGCCGGCGTCGGCCAGGCGCGCGCGCACGTCGCGGGCGAGCGCGTCCATGTCCTGGGTGTTGGCGAACACCGGCACGGCGACGCCCGTCTCATGGGTGCGGATGCCGTCGAGCGCCTTCAACAGCTCGTAGCCTTCCAGCCGGATTTCATGGCTCGCATCCACCATCGACAGCACGGTGGCGTTGCGGGCGTGCACATGGACGACCGCGCCAACCGCGGCGTCGGCAGTGTAGCGCTCCACGTGCAGCGCGGTTTCAGCCGACGCGGCGAGGCCGCCGAGCACTTTCCCGGCAGCGAGGTCGAAGAGGAGCACGTCCGGCGAGCGCAGGCTGCCCTTGTCGACGCCCGAGGCGGTGATGGCCATGGCGCCGCCGTCCACGCGCGCCGACAGGTTGCCGGCGGTGGCGGGGGTCCAGCCCTTGGCCGAGACAAACGCGCCGGCGGCGATGATGTCCTCGGCGACTCGCACAGGCACGCCGTCGGGGTGACGGGCGGGAACGGCATCCGTCTTATTCATGGGCCGCCACATATGGGCCATGGCGTGCCAGGGTCAAGGATCACACGCGCGCGCGCCGCGGCTCGCGCGCCCCGGGCCGGAATGGTAGGTTCGCCGCCATGTTCGCCGCCACGAGCCGCCGTTCCGCCCTCGCCGCTGCCGCCGCCCTGGCGCTGCTCCTGCCCGGCGGCGCGGCCATCGCGGCCGAAAAAGGCGGCGCCAACGCGCCGATGTTCATCAAGCTGCAGGCGCTCAACGTAACGGTGTTCGACCGCGGCCTGACCCGCGGCAAGCTCACCATCGAGCTGCAGCTCGACGTCATCAAGAAGGCGTCCGCGCCCGCCGTGCAGTCGCGCCTGCCGCGCCTGTATGACGGCTTTCTCGCTGCGGTGACGGAGTACTCCAACTCGCGCACAGCCCTCGATCGCGCGCCGGACCTCGACTACCTGATGGAGCGTTTCCAGCTCATCACCGACGAAGCGGTCGGCGCCGGCGTGGCCAAGGTGCTGTTCCACTCCGCGGTGCGCACTCTCTAGAAGAAGAGTCTACGCCGCCGCGGTCTGCGGCTGGCCTCCCAGCCACCGGTCCAGGAACCTGCCGAGCCAGCGCGCCACCACGGGGTCGTGGACCGGCGCGGCGGCGAACTGATCTTCGCGCGACTGGGCTCCCGGCTGGTCGAGATCCTCACCATCCTCGGTCCAGCGCGTGACGATGTCGGGCGTAGCCTCGGGATGGAACTGCAGGCCCACCGCGATGCCGCAGCGGAACGCCTGGTGGGCGAAGACGTCGCCGCTGGCGAGCAGGTCGGCGCCGCGCGGGACGTCGAAGCCCTCGCGGTGCCACTGGTAGACGTGCAGCGGGGACGGAAACAACTCGCGGCCGGCGGCAGTGGGGCGGATCGGCGCGTAGCCGATCTCGTGCAGGCCCGCATCGTGCGGCGCGACCCGAGCGCCGAGCGAGCGGGCGAGCAGCTGGCCGCCGAGACAGATGCCGAGGTAGGGGACGTCCGCCGCAAGCACGCGCGGAATCCAGCGCAGCTCGTCGCGGATGAAGTCGAGATGCTCGTCGTTGGCGCTCATCTTGCCGCCGAACACGACGACCCCCGCGAACCCGTTCGGATCAGGCAACGGGTCGCCGGCAACCGGACGGCAGGCGACGGTGGCAAACCCGCGGGCGCGCAACTCCTCGCCGACCCGGCCGGGGCAGGCGGTGTCCTGGTGCGTGAGCAAAAGGATGCGGCCGCTCAATGCATGTCCTCTCGCGCCCCCCCCTATAGGGCGTGGAGATTTGCCGCGCAACTCCCAGACGGGGTCAGGAAATCACGGATGGCGCGGCCCGCCGTGGCGGGCTTGCGGCGTCTCGTCCTTTCGGAGTTTGATCCGCCATGGTCGAGCGGAACCGCGGCCGCAAGTCGGCGCCGGGTGGGAAAGCGGAAAAACGCGCCGCGCCCCCACACTCGCCGACCCTCCTGCACGAGCGCGCGCTCGCCGCCGCCCAGCAATCGCTGTTCGAGTGGCGGCCGAACCAGGACCGCCTGACGATGGGCGCGGCCTTCTGGGCCCAGATCGGCCACCCGCACGAAGGCCCGAGCCTGCCGCTGCGCGACTTCCACGGCCTCCTGGTGCAGGAGGACCGCCTTCCGCTCGGCGAGGTGCTGCGGCGCGCGGCCGCGACCCGTCCGGATGGCGCCGAAACCATCCCGGCCTCCTTCCGCGTCGCCACGCCGGCGGGCGACGTGCACGAGTTCACGCTGGCGCTGGCGCACTCGCCGGTGCTGCTCGAAGGCGAGGCGGTCGTCACCGGCATCGTCAGCGACGCGACCGAGTCGCTGCGGCTGCGCCGCGAGCTGGTCGAGGCGCGCAACCTCGCCGAGTCGGCGAACCGGGCCAAGTCGGAATTCATTGCCACCATCAGCCACGAGATCCGCACGCCGATCAACGGCATCCTCGGCATGACAGGCCTGCTTCTCGACAGCGAGCTCAGCGACGAGCAGCGCGACTTAGCGCGCACGGTGCAGGAGTCGGGACAGGCGCTGCTCGACATCGTCACCGACATCCTCGACTTCGCCAAGGTGGAAGCCGGCAAGCTTGAGCTCAAACAGATTCCCTTCGAGCTGCCCGACCTAGTTGCCGGCGCCATCCGCATGACCGAGGCGTGCGCCAAGGCGAAAGGCCTCGAGCTGGTCGCGCAGATCGATCCCAAGCTGCCGCGCGAGGTGCTGGGCGACCCGGGCCGCCTGCGCCAGGTGCTGCTCAACCTGATCGCCAACGCAATCAAGTTCACGGAGCGCGGCAAGGTGTCGGTACGGGCGCGCGTGCTGTCGCGCGCTAACCGCACTGTGCGCCTGCGCTTCGAGGTCGAGGACACCGGCATCGGCATCAGCGAGGAAGCGATTCCCAAGTTGTTCCAGAAGTTCAGCCAGGTGGACTCGTCCATCGCCCGGCGCTACGGCGGCACCGGCCTTGGCCTCGCCGTGTGCAAGAGCCTGGTGGACCTGATGACCGGCGACATCGGCGTCCATTCCGAGATCGGCCGCGGCAGCACGTTCTGGTTCGAGGTCGCCCTACCCGAGGCGGGCCGCAAGCTCGGCCGCGCGCCGCCGTCGGGGCCGCAGCGCGCCGGCGTGCCGGTGCTGGTGGTCGACGACAACCCCGTCAACGCCCGCCTTCTCGTCGCGCTGCTGCAGCGCATGGGGCACCCGGCCGACGTGGTCGACACCGGGACGAAGGCGGTGGAAGCGGCGCGCAAGGGCGAGCACGGCCTCGTGCTGATGGACGTGCAGCTACCCGGCCTGGACGGATACGAGGCGGCGGCGGCGATTCGCTCGCTGCCCGGACGGCGCGGCGAGGTGCCGATCGTCGCGGTGACGGGGGACATCGGCGAGAGCGACCGCGAACGCTATCGCGGCTCGGCCATCAACGACTTCGTGCACAAGCCGGTCGACGCCGGCGTACTCAACGACGTGGTCAAGCGGTGGGCCGGCACCTCGGTGGCGCGCCCGGCGCCGCGCGAGGAGGAGCCGGCCGCGCCGGTCGACGGCCTCATCGACGAGTCGGTCATCTCGGCCCTCAATGCCCGCATCGGCCCGGCCAAGACCGGCGAGCTCGTCGACCTTTACGTCGCCGACCTGAAGGAGCGCGTCGAATACGTGCGCGCCGCGCGCACCGCCAAGGACATGAACGCGTTGCACCGCCAGGCCCACGACCTGCGCTCGACCACTGGCAGCCTCGGGCTGACGCGACTGTTCGCACTCGGCGAGGGCATCCAGAGCGCCACCCACGAGGGTAATGAGAAGCAGGCCTTCTCCCTGGCCGCCGAGGGCATGGTGGTGGCCGAGCAGACCATCGTCGCCCTGGCCGCCGCCGACCCGCGCAACGACGCGTGAGCGGGGCCCGTCGGAGATACCGACATCGGCCATCGTCACGCCGTAATCGGGCCACAGATTCTGCCTGATGGATTGGGCCGCGGATTGGGCCGAAGATTTGGCCGATCCCGACCCCGCACCGTCCCTGGGAGGAGCCCGATGCGTATCGTCTCACACGCAGCCCGGACCGCTGCCGCCTCACTCGCCTTGCTGGTTGCTGCCGCCACCGCCTTCGCCGCCGACGAGCCCGGCCAGCGCTTCAAGATCACCTTCGCCGACCTGCCGCGGCCCGGCGCGACCCCTTCGGCATCCAATTCACCGACCGCCATTACGCGTCCGCCCAACACGACGCTGAAGGTGCCGCCCGGCTTCCAGGTCAACCTGTTCGCCGACCGCCTGGACAACGCGCGCTGGATGACCGTGGCGCCGAACGGCGACGTGTTCCTGGCCGAGCCGCAGGCGGGTAAGATCACCGTGCTGCGCGACGCCAACAACGACGGCGTCGCCGAGATGCGCAACACGTTCGTCGCCGGGCTCGATCGCCCGCACGGCATGGCGATCCAAGGCAACTACTTCTACTTCACGACGCCGGCCAACATCTTCCGCATCCCCTACACGGTGGGCGACACCCGCGCGATGGGCACGCCGGCGCTGGTCGGTCCGCGCAACTCGCTTGGCGACGGCGCCGGGCATTTCACCCGCAACCTCGCCGTCTCGCCCGACGGCCAGAACCTGTTCGTCGCGGTGGGCAGCCGCGGCAACCTCGCGGAGGAGCCGGAGGTGCGCGCCAGCGTGCAGCGCTTCGACCTCAACGGCGGCAGCCAGATGACGTTCGGCGGCGGCCTGCGCAACCCGGTCGGCATCGCGTTCCGGCCGGGCGGCAACGACCTGTACGTCGTGGTGAACGAGCGCGACGGCTACGGCGACGGCCTGGTGCCCGACTTCCTTACGCGCGTGCAGCAGGGCGACTTCTATGGCTGGCCCTACGCCTACCTGGGCCCGCACCCCTCGCCGGGCCCGCTCGGCACGCGGAGACCCGACATGGTGGCCAAGACCAAGGCCCCCGACGTCCTGTTCGAGGCGCACTCGGCGCCGCTCGGCCTCGCCTTCTACGACGCGCAGATGTTCCCCGCCGACTACCGCGGCGACGCCTTCGTTGCCCTGCACGGCTCGTGGAACTCGGGCAAGCCGACCGGCTACAAGGTCGTTCACGTGCCGTTCGAGAACGGCCGGCCGACCGGCGAGTACATCAACTTCGCCACCGGCTTCTGGGCCTCGGGCACCACCCGCGCCGAGGTGTGGGGCCGGCCGGTGGGCATCGTCGTGGCGCGCGACGGCTCGCTGCTCATCGCCGACGATGTCGGCGATGCGATCTGGCGCGTGTCCTACCGCGGTTGATCAGCGGACTACACGCGGCACGCGCATCACGCGCCATCATGCACAACGAGCGCGTGTGTGATGGCGGCGACGCCGCTGTGATACCGGTCGCATCTAGGTCGATGCGACGGTTGCGGCAACAGGCGCAAAGCGCCTGGTGTGATCGTGATCAGTGCGCGGTAACCATGAGGCCGTGAGCAATCTGTGACGTTCGCGGCCTTGATACAGCGTCGGCCGGATATCCATGTATGGTGGCGTCCGGGATGATTCTCCGGCGCGAGTCAATCGTGCCTTGTGAGGTCGAGAAGAACCCATGAGTGGTACCTCTGTGCAAAGCCGTCTGGTCCATCTGCCGGACGAAGAGCCGGACCTCGAAGTGGTCCGCTACGCGCCCGGCAGCGTCATCTTCTGTAAGGGCAGTCCCGGCTATCGCGCCTTCATCGTGCAGTCCGGCCTGGTCGAGATCTCGAAGGTCGGCCCGCGTGGCGAGAAGGTCATCGGCTACGTCGGCGGCGGCGAGGTGTTCGGTGAGCTGGCGCCGCTCGACGGCGAGCCGCGCATGGCCTCGGCGACCGCCCTCAAGGAGACGGTCTGCATCGTCATGCCGGAGAACATGCTGCGCCAGCATCTCTCCAAGGCCGACCCGTTCGTGCGCGACCTGTTGTTCGTGCTGGTGCGCGGGTTGCGCCAGGTGACGTCGGAGCTGGTGGCCAAGCCGCGCTGATCACCGCGCCCGCGGTGACAGAACAAGGAATTCCGCCCCTGAAGGTCCTTCAGGAGTTCAAGGAGTTTGCGCTACGCGGCAATGTCATCGACGTCGTGCCGGCGGCACGCTCCGCGCGCCCTGCGCGCTAGGCGCGCGACGCCGTCGGCATCATCATCGGCGGTGCGTTCGGCACCATCGTCCAGTCCCTCGTCAAGGACGTGATCATGCCGCCCATCGGACTGCTGGTCGGCGGCGTCGACTTCTCCAGCCTGCGCATCTTGCTGAGCGAGGGCGTCGCCGACGCCGAGCCGGTCGCCATCAACATTGGCGTGTTCCTTAACAACGTGATCAGCTTCCTGATCGTGGCGCTCGCCGTGTTCATGATGGTCAAGGCCATCAACACCCTGCGCCGGCGGCTGGAGCGCGGACAGGAGCAGGCCGCGGCGCCGGCCCCGCCGCCCTGGGAGACGTATCTCAAGGACATCCGCGACGCCGTCGTGAAGGGCGACGTCGAGGTGAAGCGCTAGAGGAAGAACTGGGGAATTGGTGGAGCCGAGGGGGATCGAACCCCTGACCTCGACATTGCGAACGTCGCGCTCTCCCAGCTGAGCTACGGCCCCAACCGCCGCGATCCGTCGTGCGAATGCACGCCCAAGGCGTAACGGCGCGGTGGGCGGATAATGGGTAGGCCACCCTGCCCTGTCAACCGAACGCCCCGCAAAGCCTTGTCCCGGACGGCGCGTCCTTGTGCAGCCCCGTCCCTGCCGTTACATAAGTCCCCGCGTCCACGAGAAGGACGGGCTGCGGGGAGGCGGTCGTGGGTTCGCTCTTCTGGCTGATCGACACGATCCTGACCCTGTTCATCTGGGCGCTCATCATCAGCGCCATCATGAGCTGGCTGGTCGCCTTCGGTGTGCTGAACATGCACAACCGCGTGGTCTACATGATCGGCGACTTCTTCCACCGCATCACCGAGCCGGCGCTCGCCCCCATCCGCCGCGTCCTGCCCAACCTCGGCGGCGTCGACATCTCGCCGCTGGTGCTGATCCTCCTGCTCATCTTCGCGCGCCGCCTGATCGGCGATCTGTTCTTCGCCGCCATGTAGGGCGGCGGGGCCATCGCGTGGCGGGCCCCTTCGCTCCCACCAAGGACGGCGTGCTGGTTGCGGTGCACGTGCAGCCGCGCGCCAGCAAGGCCGCGCTCGGGCCCATTGCCACTGACGCGGCCGGCGCCAGCGTGCTCAAGGCGCGCGTCACGGCTGCACCGGCCGACGGGCGCGCCAACGCGGCGGTGTGCGCGCTGCTTGCCAAGGCGCTGGGCGTGCCGAAGGCGAGTGTGCGCATCGTGCGCGGCGCGACCTCGCGCCACAAGACGGTGCACGTCACGGGCGATCCGCAGGCCCTGCTGGCCAGGCTGGCGGCGCTTGCTGGCTGAGAGGCGACCGCCTATAGGAGCGCCAGCATGAGCGAAGCCCGCATCCTCGACGGCAAGGCGCTGGCGGCCAGCGTGCGCGTCAAGCTCGCGGGCCAGGTGGTGGAGCTGAAGGCCAAGCACGGCATCTCGCCCGGCATCGCCGTGCTGCTGGTGGGCGAAGACCCGGCGAGCCAGGTCTACGTGCGCGCCAAGGGCAAGGCGGCCGCCGAGGTCGGCTTTCATGCCGTCGAGCGCAGGCTGCCGGCGACGGCGAGAGAGCGCGAGGTGCTCCAGGTCGTGGACGACTTCAACAACGACCCCAAGATCCACGGCTTCCTGGTGCAGCTGCCGCTGCCCAAGCAGGTGGACCCGCAGCGCGTCATCGACGCCATCGATCCGAGCAAGGACGCCGACGGCTTTCACGTCGTCAACGCCGGCCTCGGCGCGCAGGGTCGCGGCGGCGTGGCGCCCGCCACACCCAGAGGCGTGCTGGAGCTCATCAAGCTGGCGCGCAGCGACCTCGGCGGACTGGAGGCGGTGGTGATCGGCCGCTCGATCTCGGTGGGCCGGCCGACGGCGCAACTGCTCATCGGCGAGAACTGCACGGTCACCATCGCGCACTCGCGCACGCGCAAGCTGGCGGACGTGGCGCGCCGCGCCGACATCCTGGTGGCGGCGGTAGGCCGCGCCGAGATGGTGCGGGGCGACTGGATCAAGCCCGGCGCCATCGTCATCGACGTCGGCATCACCCGCGGCGCCGACAACAAGCTGGTCGGCGACGTGGCCTTCGACGAAGCGAAGCAAATCGCCGGCGCCATCACGCCGGTGCCGGGCGGCGTCGGCCCGATGACCATCGCCTGCCTGCTGCAGAACACGTTCGCGCTGTGCAAGAACCTGCATGGGATCGTGGGCTAGGTCCTGTACCCATAAAAGGGATTCCCTTTAGGGGCCGGCTGTGATTCAAGCTTCCAAACTGTGGGAGCTTGACGATGGCGCGCTTCGATCTCAGCGACGGGGAGTGGGCGTTGATCGCTCCGCTGCTTCCCAACAAGCCGCGCGGAGTGCCGCGTGTC
>VGER01000012.1 GCA_016869235.1 Alphaproteobacteria bacterium
CGTCGTTCGCGCCCGCACCCGCGCCTCCAGCTCCGCGCGCTCTTTCGGCCGTAGCCGAACCTCTCTCGCTTCGGGAAACATCCCTATGATGAATCATGAATCAGCCTCCCGCGAAAGCGGGTACTAGTCGGATTCCTTCAGAAGCGCGTGACGGTGCTCCTCGTCGAGGAACTGCGCGGCGACTTCCTTCACCCAGCAGCGGCCGCAAAGCCAAGCGTTAGTGGGGAGCGCCATCCCTTACAGTGCTATGATGCGGCTAGCGCAACGGGGGCGTTTTCATGCCACTCTCCGACAAGGCGAAACAGATCCTGTTCGATGCACTTGCCAAAAATGACGGCGACCTAAAGCTGGCGCGAGGAAGCGGTGAAGAAGCTCGAGAAAGAGGCCAAGCTCCCGCGCCCCGCCGCCGTCGCCCTCTTCGCCAAGGCGTCGCGCGAACTGCCGTAGCAGCTAACGGAACTGGATCACGCCGTACTGCTCCCAACGCAGCGTGCGGATGATGTTCGAGTAGTCGTCGGTCCACACGCCGACACGAGGGTCGCGTTGCGGTGGGTCCCACGGCACCACCTGCCATCCGAACCGCATCAGGTCGTTCTCCTCCGGGCGCGCGACGGCGATCCACTCGGACGGCAGCGCGAACGGCGTCATCATCACTTCGTGGTAAGCGACGTGGCGGGCATGCAGGCCCAGCTCGGCGACGATGTTCGCGACCACCGGCACCAAGTCGACGTAGGTGTTGGTGATGTGGAACAAGAGTGTGCCCTTTGGCGCCAGCTTGCGCAGATAGAGCTGCACCGCCTCTTTCGTGAGCAGGTGCACCGGAATGGCGTCGCCGCTGAAGGCGTCAACGAAGATTGCGTCGTAAGCGCCGTCCGGCGCCTTGGCGATGTTGAGGCGACCATCGCCGATGACGACGTCCACCGAGCCGCGCGAGCACCCGGACACATAGGTGAAGTACCGTGGATCGAGCGCGATAGCCGCCTCGACCGGATCGATCTCGTAGAACGTCAGCCGCTCCCCTTGGCCTAGGAAACAGGACAAGGCGCCGGCGCCAAGCCCGATGGCAGCGACGCGCAGCGGCGCTTCAGCACCCGCGCGGAAGATCTGGAACATCTGTCCTACAGGACCCTCGCGCGCGTAATACGTCACCGGCACCTGCGGATAGGTGAGGTTCTGCGCGCCGTGGTTCGTCGTGCCATTCACCAGGATGTGGTATTCTCCCGAGTTTGCGCGCGTGTAGTTGACCGAGTAGACGCCGAAGAAGCTGCGCACGCGCGTCAACCGATACTCCGGAGCCGCCCACGCCAGGCGCGGCCAGCCGCCGTCTTCCCGCTGGTAGCGCAGAGTCCCGAGAACGTCCGGCGACAACACGGCCAGCACGGCGACGATTCCCAGCGCGAATCGCAACGGCCGCCGTGAGAACGCCAGGAGAGCGAGCGTCGTGGTGGCGAGGAACAAAGCACTTGCCAGCACCTTGTCCCAATCCAGCATCGAAGCGTTGGTGTGCTGCGCGATCCCGAAGACGTTGTGCTCGAACAGCCAGCTCGCCGCGCTTTCGATCCAGGAGCGCCAGCGATTCTCGAACATCAGGCCAAGCAGCGCGACCGGAAACAGGATGTCCCAGATCCACGCTCGGCGCCGCACAAGCACGTTGTTGGCAAGCCAGCGCGACGTCGCGAGGCGTTCCGCAAGGCCAAGCCAGGACGCGAGCCGCGCGCCCGCACCGGAAACGCCCCTTGGCCAGGGCCGCAGCAGGATCGCGGCCAGCATCGCCAGCGGGTATTCGTAGACACTGTTGAAGACGAGCGGCGCAACGATGCCCGCCAGGATGCCGCCGAGGACGCCGCCCAGCGAGAGCCATAAGTAGAACTCGGTGAGGCGCGTCGCGGTCGGTCGCAGCCTCGCCAGCTCGCCGTGACACACCATGGCCGTGAAGAAGACGCCGCCGAGATGCAGCACCAGCAGCACGTACAGGTGCGGCGTCTGGAACAGGATGGCCACCAGCGCCAGCCACAAAGCCTGGGCCCAGATCACCCAGGAATGCCGCAACAGCGGCCGCCGCGCGAACACGAACACGCACGACAAGAGGTACAAGGCGAGCGGCAGCACCCACAGGAACGGGGCCGCGGCAATGTCGGTGCCGACGTGAAGCGTCGCACCGAGGAGCATTGCCGACGGCACCAGCGAGAGCGCCAGCCAGCGCAAGCGCAACGCCCAGTTGACGTCGGCAACGAGACCACCTTCGTCCACACCTGCATGCGCGGTGGCACGGTAGTGCCTGTGCATCAGCCAGCCGCACCCCGCGATCGCGAACACCAGCACGCCGTAGCCCACCGCCCACGCCCGACTTTGGTCGGCCAGACCGAGGCTGGCCTCAAGGACGAGGGGATATGCGACCAGCGCCGCCAGACTGCCGAGATTGCTGCCGCCATACAGGAAGTACGGGTCGGCGGCCGCCGGATGGTCGATGTGGGCGAACCAACGCTGCAGCAGCGGCGCCGTTGCCGAGACGGCCAGGAACGGAAGTCCCGCTGAGGCCGCGAGCATGGCGATCAGCCAGAACACCGGCGTACCTTCCGCGGGAGGCGCCGCATCCGGATCGAGGGCCATGGGAAGGAACACAAGCGCCGCGAGCAGCAGCACGGCATGCGCTAGTTGCTGTGCGCGCAGGCCGAGCCAGCGCGCGCTGAGATGGGCATAGAGGTAGCCGGCCAGCAGCGTCGCCTGGAAGAACACCATGGCGGTGTTCCACACCGCCGGCGATCCGCCGAGGCGGGGCAGCACCATCTTGGTGATCATCGGCTGCATCGCGAACAGCAGGAACGCGCTCAGAAACAACGTGCCTGCGTATAAGGGCAGCACCAGCCCCGCGCCTGCGGACGGCCGCACCTCCGCTTGGCGTTCTGCGGTCACCACGTTCGTCCGTCCCCCGACATGCGCCGCCTTATACCGTCACCGGAGCTTGCTCCCAAGACAACGACTGGTGGCTGTCTTCAACCACCTGTCGTTTGCCTGGGGCCGAAGAGGCTCGCATTCGCCGGTCCTCACCACCTGGCACGACCCTTGCCATGCTCACGCAGAAATTGCGTTCGTCGAAGGTCCGATATGGCAACCGGCACGGTGAAGTGGTTCGACACCAACCTGGGCTACGGGTTCATCGCCCCCCGCGACGGATCGCCCGATGTTTTCGTGCATTTCACGGCGCTGGACCTTGCAGGTCTGCGTACTCTTGCGGCGGGTGCTGCCGTGCGCTTCGAGCAGAGCCAGGACAGCGGCGTTACCCGCGCCGTCAACCTGGAGCTTGGCGGTAACCCCTAGGTAGCTGGTCGTCCTTCCTGCGGTTCTGCGTGGCGGTAGGTGCGGCGATTTTCCACGATCACATCTGCATTTCCCCGTATGGCTTGGCCTTGGGTGCAATGGTACTTTTCACGTCCTAGGTGAGAATTGGTCGCAGAAGGCCTGTGGCCGAGGCTCCCGGTGTATCCGTGGCGGCCACCATCGTTATGACCCCTCAGGAGTTCGCCAACGCGGTGCTCGCGCACCAGCGCTTTGTGGCGGGTCGAGCCGGCGGCAAGCGGGCTGAGCTCCGATTCGTGAACCTGTCCGGGTTGCGCTTCCCGCGCATCAATCTGTCCGGCGCAATCCTCACCGGCATCAATCTCAGCCGCAGCACGCTGCAGCACGCTGCACGAGGCGGACCTTGCCTTCGCCGACATGTTTTGCGCCAACATGGTCGGTGCCGATGCGCGCGGCTCGAATTTCTTCCGCGCCGATCTGCGCGGCGCGCAGATGCATGGCGCCAAGCTCACCGGCGCCAACCTGTCCGAAGTGGACCTGCGGCCGGGCACCCTGTCCGGCTCCGAGCGGCGCATGATCGCCGACCTGTCGGACTCCGAGCTGGACGACGCCAAGCTGAACAACGCCAACATGGTTGAGACAACGCTGGCGGGCGCGTCGCTGAAGCGCACCGAGATCAAGGGCGCCTCCATTATCCGCTCCAGTCTCGCCGGCGCAGATCTGACGGGCGCGAATCTCGAGGGCGCCAACGTGCAGAGCGCCGATCTCGCCGGCGCCGTCCTGGCCCAGGCGAATCTGCGTTTCGCCAAGTTCAACGGGTCCAACTTCAAGGGCGTCTCGCTGAAGGACGTCGACCTGTCCGGCGCCGACGTGCGCGACTCGCAGATGTCTCGGCGCATCGACGCCCTGCCGGTCGATATCCAAGCGGTATTGCGGAACCACCGCACCTGGGTGGAGAGCAGCGGCACCAAGGGCAAGCGCGCCGAGCTGCCCGGCGCGGACCTTCACGACGCCGACTTCAGCGGCATGACACTCAACGTCGCCAGTTTTGCGGGCGCCAACCTGGCTGGGGCGAGCTTCTCGCACGCCATGCTGATGTTCGCCGACTTCACCGGCGCGATCCTTTCCAACGCCGATTTCACGCAGGCCGACTTGCGCGGCGCCACGCTGAAAGACGCGAAGCTGTTGATGGCGAAGTTCCGCCGCGCGCAGATGAGCCGCGCGCCGCTGCGCACCAAGGAAGGGCAGAGCACGTGGCCGACCACCCTGGCTGGCGCAGATCTGTCTGGCGCCGACCTCTCGGACGCGGACCTGCGCGGCGTCAAGCTCGACGGCGCCAACTTGCGCGGCGCCAATCTCGCACGCGCCAATCTTGAAGGGGCGTCGCTGCAGCGCACCGACCTGTCGGTTGCCAACACGGTCGACACGGTATTGCCGGCGCCCAACGGCGACGCGGCCGCCAACTAGCGCGCCACCTACATCTCGCGCAGCGACCGAATGCGTTCCTCGGTCGCGGGATGCGTCGCCAAGTAGTCGGGCGCGCCTTCTTGCCTGTCCCGGCGCGCGGCCGCATCGAGCTTGGCGAGCATGTCGGCGAGGCGGCTGGGCGCGACGCCGTTGGCGCGCATCATGGTCGCGGCGAATTCGTCCGCTTCGCGTTCCAGTCCGCGCGAATAGCGCAGCTGCAGCATTAGGGCCGGCATCGCCGCTACCAGTCCCCCCAGGTCGCCGAAATACCAGCCTATGGCGAAGGCGACGATCGAGCCCTGGATGAGCATGCGGAGGCTGTGGCGGCGCTCGAGGTGGCCGAGCTCGTGCGCGAGCACGGCCAGGATCTCCTCGTCGGTCTTGGCCAGCCCCACCAGTTGGTCGGTCATCAAGATCGTTCCATCCGGCAGGGCAAGTGCATTGGCGCCAATACGGCCGCCGTCGCGGAACAGCACGCGATACGGCTGCGGCCGATCGTTGCCGGAACGCGCCATGCCGCGGAACGCCTCCCGCAGCTCGTCTTGCCGCGTTGCCGGCAGCGCGCTGGGTGAGAAGACACGCGCGTCGAGGAACTGCAGCGTGCCATCGCCGATTTCGGCCTGGATCGACGCCGGAACGCGGTTGGCGATCCAAGCCGCGAACGCGGGCAGGCCCCAAACGTAGGCGGCCACTACCGCGAGCGCCGCGACGACGACGGACGCTGCGGCTGCCCGCCATGACTCCTGCATGCGCACCACCAAGGTCTTGGCGAACACCGGTGGCAAC
Source organism: Alphaproteobacteria bacterium (assembly GCA_016869235.1). GTDB lineage: Bacteria > Pseudomonadota > Alphaproteobacteria > UBA2966 > CAIVPW01 > CAIVPW01. Next base: position 5,551 of record VGER01000012.1, read on the forward strand.
GCATCGGCCGCCACCTGGCAGTGGGTACCGTCCCGGAAAGTAATCAGTCGCGGCGCCACGCCCATTGGCTCGGAGACGCGCAGCGCCGACAGCGATTCCCGGCGGGCAATCCCCTTGCCCACCATCACCAGATCGCCGGCATCGATCGACAGCGTGACCCTGTGCGCACGCGTGGTGTGGCCGTCGAAATAGTCCGCAGCGAACGTCACCGCTTCAGAACGATATGTCGAAGTCAAACGCGCCTGCCACCTCGGTGCCCGCCGCACCGACCTCACGTTCCTGGATTGCTACGAAATCGTCGAGGCTGCCCCGCGCCAGGAGCTCCGTGTGGGTGAGCCGGTAGCGCGCGAGACGAATGTCCGCGAATGGCTTGAATAGCCCTACCGTGAGGAGCATCAGCACGAAATTGGTGAGGTACAGCCATCCCAATCCGAACGCGCGCAACGAGCTGACGAACGTGTGATCCTCGATCGACGTGCCGTTCCACACCAGGTTGCGTAGCCGCGCCGCGAAATAGGGCAGCACGATGAATACCGGGCCCGCATAGAACACGATGGGCATGACGAGCGACAACATCTGCTCTATCGCGGCGCGCCGGATCTCCGGATCGAGGGAGTCCACCTCCTGGATCGGGATGATGAGCGGGGCGATCGCGAGGACCACGATCCAGAACAACAGTCCGAAGCCCTTGGCGTAGACCCAGTAGAAGGAACGGACTCCGGCCCGGAAACGGAACGCGGCGGCGCCGAGGCGGCTGCTCGCGTGCTGGTAGTTCTTGATCTGGCGGTGAGCGAACGGCAGCGCGAGGACGAGCAGCGCGATCAGCAACAGGATCGTTGCCCCCACGGTTCTGGGGCCGAAGTTGTCGATCGTGTCCATCGCGACGTCCGGGCCTTGACGCCCGAGCCACGCGAATACGAGGCCAGTGCCGGCGAACGCCATGCCGATCACCAGCGCGGGCATCCAAGCCAGATACGCACCGCGGAGCGTGCCGGCGAAACGGAAGCGCAGCCCGCGCCAGCTCGAGTTGTGCAGCTGGAACGCCAGCGAGCGCTGGATCATCCACGGCAGCACCAGGAGCAGGACCCCGAGCAACGCCAACCCGAGCGGCAACTCCAGGTATCCGGTGAAGTTGTAGCCGACGAGCAGCGCCACCGCGATCAGGCGTCCCTTGAGGATGGCGATCGGATTGGCGTGGTATTCGAAGCTCGAGCCGGCCAGCGAAGTGTGCCGGTAGAAGTACTGCAAGCGCCGCACCTTGGCCCACGCAGAGTAGATGCCCAACGTGAGGATCGTCAGGGCCAAGTTGACGATCCAAATGCGGAAGTACTCTCCGCCCCGGCCGGTGAACGTCAGCCTGAGCGCCCGCCCCGGCTGAGGCTCTGTGGCCGCCAGCGGCGCCTGTGGCATCGTCATGCGGTCCCCTGCCGAAGATGCTAGTCCCCTGGCCGGGCTGCGACCATTGGTCGCCGCGCGCCGGGCCCTTCAGGGTCACCCATATAGGTGCCCACACAGCCCACCAAACGGGTGAATTTCCGATGAAACTGGCGCATAGTCAGAGGTCCGGTATGCCGGACACCTTGGCCGCCGCGGCGATAGTGCCTGGCCGTTGCCAAGAAGCGATCCAAGTACCTGAGAGCGCAGGGCATTTGTCCGCCATGGGGGTGGGCGGCCCTCACACCGCGGAACCGACCGCCGCGGATTTTTGCGCCGCGGCGAGTACGAGTACGACAGCGATGACCCATGTTCCGCCCGCCCAGGGCCTTTACGACCCACGTAACGAGCACGATGCCTGCGGCATCGGCTTCGTGGTGGACATCCATGGGCGCAAGTCGCACGCGATTGTGCGACAGGGCCTCGAGATCCTCGTCAACCTGACGCACCGCGGCGCGGTCGGGTCCGATCCGACCATGGGCGACGGCGCCGGCATCCTCATCCAGATGCCGCACAAGTTCCTCTCTGCCGTCTGCGGCGCGCAAGGCATTCACCTCCCCGCACCGGGCGAGTATGGCGTCGCCGTGGTGTTCTTGCCGCAGGACGCAGCGCTTCAGAGCAAGTGCATGGAGACGCTCGTGCAGTTCGTGCGCGCCGAGGGCCAGACCGTGCTCGGCTGGCGCGCCAACCCCGTCGCCAGCGACATGCTGTCCGGCACCGTGCGCGCCACCGAGCCGGCCATGCGTCACCTGATCATCGCGCGCGGCAAGGGCACGGCCGACCAAGACGCCTTTGAGCGCAAGCTTTTCGTCATCCGCAAGCAGGCGGAGAACGCCGTCGCCAAGCTGGGGCCTGCGGCGTCCGACTTCTACGTCGCCTCGTTCTCAACCCGCACCATCGTCTACAAGGGCATGCTGCTGGCCAAGGACGTCGGCCCCTACTACCGCGACCTCGCCGACGAGCGGCTCGAATCGTGCCTGGCGCTGGTGCACCAGCGCTTCTCGACCAACACCTTCCCGCGCTGGCGGCTGGCGCACCCGTACCGGATGATCTGCCACAACGGCGAGATCAACACGCTGCGCGGCAACCTGAACGCAATGAACGCGCGTCGCCAGGCGATGTCCTCGCCGCTGTTCGGCAAGGACCTCGACAAGCTGTGGCCGCTCATCGCCGAGGGCCAGAGCGACTCGGCGTCGTTCGACAACGCGCTCGAGCTACTTGTGCAGAGCGGTTACTCGCTTGCCCACGCCATGATGATGCTCATCCCCGAGGCGTGGGAAGGCAACGTGCTGATGGATCCTGCGCGCCGTGCGTTCTACGAGTATCACGCGGCGCTGATGGAGCCGTGGGACGGCCCCGCGGCGATGGCGTTTACCGACGGCCGCCAGATCGGCGCGACGCTCGACCGCAACGGTCTGCGCCCCGCGCGCTACTTCATCACCGAGGACGGCCTCGTCGTGCTGTGCTCGGAGATGGGCACGCTCGACGTGCCGCAGGAGAAGATCATCCGCAAGTGGCGCCTGCAGCCCGGCAAGATGCTGCTCATCGACACTGAACAGGGCCGCATCATCGACGATGCCGAGATCAAGGCCGAGCTCGCCGCGAAGCACGCGTATCAGAAGATACTCGACAAGACGCAGATCCACGTCGAGAAGCTTCCCGCCGTTGCGCACGTCGAGTTCCCCGAGGGCGCCAGCCTGCTCGATCGCCAGCAGGCGTTCGGCTACACGCAGGAGGACCTCAAGTTCCTGATGGCGCCCATGGCCTATCAGGGCGAGGAAGCCGTGGGTAGCATGGGCAACGACACGCCGATTGCGGTGATGTCGGACCGGCCGCGCAACCTATTCAACTACTTCAAGCAGAACTTCGCCCAGGTCACCAACCCGCCGATCGACCCGATCCGCGAAGCGCTGGTGATGTCGTTGGTGTCTCTGGTCGGCCCGCGCCCGAACCTGTTGGGGCGCGAGGTCAGGGACGGCCACATGCGGCTCGAGGTGAAGACGCCGATCCTCTCCAACGAGGAGCTGGAGAAGATTCGCGCCATCGCCACCGCGCACAAGGGCAGCTTCTGCTCGGCGACGCTCGACATCACCTATCCGGCCTCGGAAGGCGCCGCCGGCATGAAGCCGGCGGTCGATGCGCTGCGCGCCCAAGCCGAGAAGGCGATCGCGGAGGGCGACAACATCATCATCCTGTCCGACCGCAAGCTATCGCGCGAACGCGTCGCCATCCCGTCGGCTTTGGCCGTCGGCGCCGTGCACCACCACCTGGTGCGCAAGGGCCTGCGCACCCAGGCCGGCCTCGTCATCGAGACCGGCGAGGCGCGCGAGGTGCACCATCTGTGCGTGCTTGCCGGCTACGGCGCCGAGGCGATCAACCCCTACCTCGCCTTCGAGACCATCTCCGACATGGTCGCTCAGGGCCTGCTGCCGGACGGTGTCGACGAGAAGAAGGCGCACAAGAACTACGTCAAGGCGGCCGGCAAGGGCGTCCTCAAGGTGATGTCCAAGATGGGCATCTCGACCTACGCGTCGTACTGCGGCGCGCAGATCTTCGACGCCGTCGGGCTGCGTTCCGACTTCGTTGCCGAGTATTTCTACGGCACCGGCACCGCCATCGAAGGTGTCGGCCTCGCTGAAGTCGCGGAGGAGACTGTGCGCCGTCACGCCGAGGCGTTCGGCAACGCCCCTGCCCTGCAGGACGCGCTCGAGGCCGGCGGCGACTACCAGTTCCGCATCCGCGGCGAGCGCCACTTCTGGTCGCCGCAGTCGGTGGCAGCCCTGCAGCACGCCGTGCGCGGCAACCTGCCCGACAAGTATCGCGTCTATGCGCAGGCCATCAACGATCAGACCCGCAACATGATGACGCCGCGCGGCCTGTTCGAGTTGAAGCCGGCGGCGACGCCCGTGCCGCTGGCCGAAGTCGAGCCGGCCGCCGCCATCGTCAAGCGCTTCTCCACCGGCGCCATGTCGTACGGGTCCATCTCGCGCGAGATGCACACGACGCTGGCCATCGCCATGAACAAGATCGGCGGCAAGTCGAACACCGGCGAGGGCGGCGAGGAGTCCGATCGCTACAAGCCGCTGCCGAACAATGATTCGATGCGCTCCGCCATCAAGCAGGTGGCGTCGGGCCGCTTCGGCGTGACGACGGAGTACCTCGTCAACTCCGACATGATGCAGATCAAGATCGCGCAGGGTGCTAAGCCCGGCGAGGGCGGTCAGTTGCCCGGCCACAAGGTGTCGCCGACCATCGCCGCGGTGCGTCACTCGACCCCAGGTGTCGGCCTCATCTCGCCGCCGCCGCACCACGACATCTATTCGATCGAAGACCTGGCGCAGCTCATTTTCGATCTGAAGAACGTCAACCCGAAGGCCGCGGTGAGCGTGAAGCTGGTCTCGGAGATCGGCGTCGGCACGGTCGCGGCCGGCGTCGCCAAGGCGCGCGCCGACCATGTCACGATCGCTGGCGACGTCGGCGGCACCGGCGCGTCGCCGCTCACCTCGATCAAGCACGCCGGCAGCCCCTGGGAGATCGGCCTCGCCGAGACGCACCAGACCCTGGTGCTCAACAAGCTGCGGGGTCGCATCGCCGTGCAGGTGGACGGCGGCGTGCGCACCGGCCGCGACGTGGTCATCGGCGCGCTGCTGGGCGCCGACGAGTTCGGCTTCTCGACGGCGCCGCTCATCGCCGCCGGCTGCATCATGATGCGCAAGTGCCACCTCAACACCTGCCCGGTCGGCATCGCCACCCAGGACCCGGTGCTGCGCAAGCGCTTCACCGGCACGCCCGAGCACGTCATCAACTACTTCTTCTTCGTCGCCGAGGAAGTGCGCGAGCTGATGGCGAGCCTCGGCTTCCGCACCTTCCGCGAGATGATCGGCCGCATGGACCGCCTCGACACGCGCCGCGGCGGCGCGCACTTCAAGGCCAAGGGCCTCGACCTGTCGAAGCTGCTGCACATGCCCAAGGTCGCCACGGCCGTGAGCAACACCGAGCGCCAGGTGCACCTGATCGACAAGGTGCTCGACCGCACCCTCATTACCCAGGCGCGGGCGGCGCTCGATCGCGGCGCGCCGGTGAAGCTCACGGCTGCCATCCGCAGCACCGACCGCACCACCGGCGCCATGCTGTCGGGGGAGGTGGCGCTGCGTTACGGCCACCACGGCCTGCCCGACGACACCATCCACGTGAAGCTCACCGGCACCGCCGGCGAGAGCTTCGGGGCCTGGGTGGCGCACGGCGTCACCCTCGAGCTCGAAGGCGAAGCCAACAACTACGTCGGCAAGGGCCTGTCCGGCGGCCGCCTGATCGCCTATCCGCCCAAGGTCGCCAAGATCGTGCCGGAAGAGAGCATGATCGTCGGCAACGTCGTGCTGTACGGCGCTATCGCCGGCGAGGCGTACTTCCGCGGCGTCGCCGCCGAGCGCTTCGCCGTGCGCAACTCGGGCGCCTGGGCCGTCGTCGAAGGCGTCGGCGACCACGGCTGCGAGTACATGACCGGCGGCGTGGTGGTGTGCATTGGCCCGGTCGGACGCAACTTCGCCGCCGGCATGAGCGGCGGCATCGCCTACGTGCTCGACGAGGACGGCAAGTTCGACCTCCGGGTCAACAAGGAGATGGTCGAGGTCGGTCCGATCACCGATACCCGCACCGCCGCCGAGATCAAGGCGGTGTCGCAGCAGACCGATGGCATCGCCGCCGTGAAGCGCGACATGTTGGCCGACGACGCCGTGCGCCTGCAGATCCTCTTGCGCAACCACGCGCACTACACCAACAGCCGCCGCGCTCAGGAGATCCTGCAGAACTGGTCGGCGTGGCTGCCGCGCTTCGTCAAGGTGATGCCGGTCGACTATCGTAAGGCGCTGCTGCAGATGCGCGAGGCCGAGAAGGCGCAAGTCCGCGCGGCGGCCGGCTAGAGTATCCCATGGGCAAAGTTACCGGCTTTCTCGAGATCCCCAGCCGGGATCGGGAATACGAACCCGTCCCTGAGCGGCTGAAGCACTTCCACGAGTTCGTCGTGCCGCTGCCGGACGCCGAACTGGCGCGCCAGGGCGCGCGCTGCATGGACTGCGGCATCCCGTTTTGCCACGGCGACAAGACCCAGGCCACCCAGGGCTGCCCGGTCAACAACCTCATCCCGGACTGGAACGACCTTGTCTACCGCGGCCGCTGGCGCGAGGCCCTCGATGTCCTCCACTCCACCAACAACTTCCCGGAGTTTACGGGCCGCATCTGCCCCGCTCCCTGCGAGGCGTCGTGCACACTGAACATCATCGACGACCCCGTCACCATCAAGACCATCGAGTGCGCGATCATCGATCGTGGCTGGAAGGAAGGCTGGGTGGCTCCGGTGGCGCCGCCGCGCAAGACCGGCAAGAAGGTCGCGGTGGTCGGCTCCGGCCCCGCCGGCATGGCGTGCGCCCAGCAGCTGGCGCGCGTCGGTCACGCCGTGACACTGTTCGAGAAGCACGCAAAGGTCGGCGGCCTGCTGCGCTACGGCATCCCTGACTTCAAAATGGAGAAGACGCCCATCGACCGCCGCGTGGCGCAGATGGAGGCCGAAGGCGTCGTGATGCGCGCGGGCGTCCACGTCGGCAAGGACATGCCCGCCAAGCAGCTGCTCAAGGACTTCGACGCGATCGTGCTTTCGGGCGGCGCCGAGCAGCCGCGCGACCTGACCGTGCCGGGCCGCGAGCTCGACGGCGTCCATTTCGCCATGGAGTTCCTGCCGCAGCAGAACCGGCGCGTGTCGAACGAACCGCTCGGCACCAACCGCGAAATCCTCGCCGGCGGCAAGCACGTCGTCGTCATTGGCGGCGGCGACACCGGCTCGGACTGCATCGGCACGTCGTTCCGCCAGGGCGCCAAGTCGGTAACCCAGCTCGAGATCATGCCGCGGCCGCCTAACCGTGAGCACAAGGACGTTGTGTGGCCGGAATGGCCGCTCAAGTTCCGCACCTCCTCCTCCCAGGAGGAAGGTGCCGCGCGCGATTTCTCGGTCGCCACCGAGAAACTCACCGGCAACGACGGCAAGGTCACCACTCTGCACTGCGTCAAGCTCGGCCCCAAGATGGAGCGCGTCCCAGGCAGCGAATTCACGGTCCCCGGCGACCTGGTGCTCCTGGCGATGGGCTTCGCGCACCCAGTGCACGAAGGCATGATCGCAGAACTCGGAGTTGCCAAGGACAAGCGCGGCAACGTCGAGGCGAATACCGACGCCTATCGCACCTCCATCGACAAGGTCTTCGCCGCCGGAGACATGCGGCGCGGCCAATCGCTCGTGGTTTGGGCCATTCGCGAAGGCCGCCAATGCGCCCGCAGCGTCGACGAGTACCTGATGGGATCGACGACGCTGCCGAGGTAGCGGGACTTAGAGCTTGCGCATCGGATCGTCGGCGTCGTCCGGCCATAGGAAGATCACCGCGAACGCGCCGAGCCCGGCGAGCGCCGTCAGGGCGTAGGCAATCTGGAATTCGAACATGGGTGCCTCCTTCGTTGGAGACACGCTCGCTCCGTCCGCCGACGCTTGCTTTGACCTAGGTTAGAGGTACGCATTCGCGCGTACGCGTCCACCCGGACTGCACCGAAGTGGCTCAAGGTCTACAAGCGAGCGTCCGTCGCCCGCTCTGGAGGCAGCCTTGAACCGCATCCTCCTTCTGTCCATCGCAAGCGCGCTGCTTTTGGCGAACACCCCCATGCCGGCCCTCGCACAGGAGGCGATGGCCAACGACTTTATCGGCAAGTTCCGGGCGTGGGTGGTGCTCGACCTTCGATTCGCGCTGGCCACTTTGGAGGGTCGCACCGTGTACGCCTATGCCCACGATGGCCCGTGGCAACCCGCTTACTTCGACGTCTGCGAGCAGGCTTGGTTCCCGGTGGCCGCGATACCGCAGGACGTCGCTTTCGAGCCATTCAGCATCTTCATGCGCGCGGACGGGACGCGGCAGTGGGCGTATTCCGGTGTTCCGCTTTACACCAGCGCCCGCGACGCACGCCCGGGCGAAGCCAACGGGAACGGCGTCGATGGCCTGTGGCACATCGTGGAGATACCCGCCCACACCATGGAGTAAGGCGGCGCCCGACCGCTTCCTTGGTTAACGCGGCGGCGCGTTGCTATGCTGCGACCCGCGCGCTGGCAGTCAGGGTCGTGCCGTGCGGATCGTTGTTGCCGCCTTTCTGATGCTCGTTGGATGGACTGCGGCGGCACGCGCCCAAGTCGCCGCCGAGCTCGACGCGTGCGTGCGCGCGGCGAGCGCTGCTCAGCTCTATGGCACCTACGATCTCGCCATCCATCATTGCTCCAAGGTAATCCGCGACGGCCGCGTGCCGGAGGAGATCATGGAGTGGGTGCTTACCCAGCGCGGCGCTGCTTACCAGGGCAAGCAGGCGGTGGCCCGCGCGGCTGCCGACCGCATCAATGCCCAGGCGCTGGCGGCACGTGCCGCGAACGACATTGCTGCCGCTCAGCAGATGGCGGCGACGCGGCAGATGAACGAAATCGAGCGCCGCGCCGCCGCCGTGCAACGCACCACCGACGCGGCAACGCGGGCGGTGTTGCGCGCGCAACTTACCCGCTTCGACACGGAGCAGCTGCAGAATCAGGCCGAGCTAGTGGCTGCGCTTTACGAACAGGCGGCCATGGACAATCCCGAATCGGCGCTTGCCTACCTTTACCGCGGCATTCTGGAAGGTGCGCGTGGGGACTTCGAGGCCGCGGCGCAAACCATCACCCAGGCGCTCGCTCGAGATCCCAATCTCGCGCTGTCCCACTACAACCGAGGCGTGGTGTATTTGCTGCTGGCGCGCATCGATCAAGCGCTCGCCGATCTCGATGAGGCGGCGCGGCTCGGGCTCATGCGCGGCATGAACTTCTACAACCGCGGCATCGCGTACGCCCGCGCCGGCGACCTAGTGCAGGCGATCCTCGACTTCACCGAGGCGATCGCGCTGATGCCGAACTACGTCGACGCGTTCAACAACCGCGGCTTCGCCTTTGAGGTGCTGGGCGAACGGGAGCGCGCCGAGGCCGACTTCATCACGACCCATCGCCTGCGGCCGGACAACCCCCGCTTTCGCCGCAAGCTGCTGGACCTCGGACTCGGCGCCGCCCTCACCCAGTAGCTACCAGCGGGCGGTTTCTGGCCGGCGTCCTTACCGCCACCCTCGAGCAAGCCGGCCGCGTTGTCGAGATGATAGATCGCTGGCGGCTTGTGCTTACGCCACCGCGAGCGTGCCACGCTGGGCAGAGTTCGATATACCGACTCGCTGATGCGAATGTTGGCGCCGCGGCCCAACAGGAACGCCTGATTTACGCCGCGTCCAATAATGTCGCGGCCTCGCCGAGTCGGACCGCCGAACTCTCCTTCGATGACCGAGCCGATGTGGAGGTTGGCGCCGAGCAGCGACACCGGCATCCGTTGCTGGCTCGCCAGCTTCTGCACTGCGTCCTGCAGCTCGGTCACCGCGGCGACCGCCCCGGCGGCGTTCTCGCGGGCGAACACTGCCAAGCACGCGTCGCCCATGAACTTGAGGACGGTGCAGCCATGTCCGGTCAGCACGCGGTCGCGGGCTTCGTAGAAGTCCTGCAGCCAGATGGCGACGTCGATTTCGGCGCGCGATTGGAAGATCTTGGCGAAGCCGGCGAGGTCGACGAGGACGATCAGCCGCTCCACTTCCGCGAAGGGAGGAGTCGATGCGGAGGCCATGGGCCACCTCTTGTGCCTGATGCCTGAATGCTGCGGGGGTCACTCCCGCCGGTCCCGTCGCATCGGAGCAACGCTCCGAGTGGCGGGATACCTCGGTGACAGTATACGCCAACTAGAAGCGCAAGCCGGCCTCCACGCGCCAGCTCCGCCCCGGCAGCGGGTAGGCGTTGTAGGTCGTCGGCGTGCTGGAGCTGCGGACCGCGTAGTTGAAATAGCTCGCGTCGAACAGGTTGTTCACTTGCGCCGCAACCATCCAGGCGCCTTGGCGCGACGACACCTTCAGGTCCAGCAGCCCCTCTCCCGGAATGCGTGGCCCGGCAGCGTCATCGTCGTTCTCCATGCGGCGCCAGCCGAATCCCGTGACCGTTGTGGTCAGCGTCCATTCCGGCCGAAACTCCCACCACAGTGCCGCCGCGCCGGTCCACTTCGACACCAGAGGCAGGTCGTTCCCTCCATTTGGACCCTCACGGAACGTGGCGCGCGTGTAGGCCACGCCGAGATCGACTCCGAGCGTCCTGCTGAGGGCAACCTCGGCACCGGCCTCCATGCCGCGGCGGCGCGTCGGCGCCAGGTTCTCGTTCAAGAAGGTTTCGGCGTTGAAGTGCATCTCGTTCTTCAAGTCCATCTGGTAGAGCGAGGCACGCAAGTTGATCGTGCCAACCCGCCACCGGCTGCCGACTTCGGCGTCCCACGACGTCTGGGTGTGGAGAGCGAATGAATCGTATCTAGCGCTCGAGAGGACGCGCTCGTCTACGGTCGGCAGCCGGAAGGCGCGGCCCAGGCGGCCGAACAGCACCACACCGCCCGTCAGTGTGTGCTCGACGCCGAGGTGCCCTGCCCACTGGTCATCGTTGAAGCGCGCCGACTCGCGGTGGCCATCGAAGGGATCGCCGCCGAACGTAATCGTCGCCTGGGGATTGAGGATGTCGCCGCCGATAAAGCGGATGTGCTGCAGGCGCAGGCCGGCGGACAGGTCGGTCGCACGTCCCAGCGGGCGATCCCCCTGGCCGTAGACCGCCAGGCTGTGTTGCTTGAGATCGTAGCGGTGGACGAGGATATGGGGGTCCTCGCCATGGTTCAGCTGGTTGTAGTCGGAGTAGTAGTAGTCGAGCCCGACGATCCCGCGCGGCACCCGGCCGTCCGGCTCCCAGCGAATGCGGGGCGTGAATGAGTATGTCGCTAGGCGCGAGTTCGTGGTGGTGTCGAAGTCGGGGCCGAACGGGCTCTTGACGATCGAATCCTGCTGCTTGATGCGAACGCCGCCGTCGAGCACAAGCTCGCCGCCACCGGCCAGCAGGCGTGACGTGCCGACGACCGTGCGGATCCCGGTCTGATCGACGAAGTCGTTGGGTGTCGTCGCGCCCCGCGGGTTCAGCCACACCTCGAGGTCGTCTCCTTTGAGCTCGACCCGTCGCGCGCCGGGCAGGCCAAGGTGCTGCGCGTCCGCGGCGAAGGTCCCATACCACTCGCGGGCCGCGCCGAAGCGGCGCAACTCCAGGTTCACGCCCCTCTGTTCGAGCTTGTTGTTCTCACGCCACCCGTCGGAGAACAGAGTGTTGCCGTCGGCGGCAATGCTCCAGTCCCGCGACGAGCGTGCGGCAAATGCTCGTCCCTCGCGGAGTCCGAAAGCACCGATTGCACCTTGCGCCGCATTTCCCGAAGTTCCGCCGCCCGGACGCGTGATGATGTTGACGGAACCGCCCACAGCACCGTCTCCATACAGCACGGCCGCTGAGTTGCCGCGCAGAATCTCGATGCGGCGGATGCTGCCCGGCGGGATGTTGATGAACTCGACGCCGGCGTTGTCGATGTCGTTGAGACGCCGGCCGTTGAGCAGCGTCAGCGTATTCTGCGTGGCGACCGCGCCGAAGCCGCGCAGGTCGATGTAGGCGCGCGCCCCGCCGTAGCCGCCGAACAGGTCGCGGAACTGCACGCCGGGCTCTTGCGCCATTAGCGCCGGCAATGACTGCGCCGGAGAGCGCGCGATCGCGCCGGCATCGATCGTGTCGGCGGCAATGCCGGCCGGAATCCCCTCTTCGAGGTTCGGCCGGGTTACGGTGATCTCAAGCGGTTGGCGCTCGGTGGTTTCTTGAGCAAGTGCGCCGGCGGCCGCGCAGGCCAACGGCAGCACCAGGTACGTCGAACGGAGTCGCATGGTCGGATTCCCCTTGTTGCTTAACAAAGGAGTCCGAGCGAAAGCGTCCGCCACGCCGCGCAGAGCGGCCGCAGCATGTCGAAGACAGTAGCGAACGGGGATTGCGCCCCATTACCGGACCTCCCGCACGAACCCATGCGTCACCGCGCACGGAGGAGTCCGGACCTTGGAGCACCCCGCTCCGAAGGTAGGGTGACGCTGCGGCGGCAGGTCTCCTGGCTCGCGGGTCGGCGCCGGCGCCGGCCTTCCCAGGGTTCGTCACCCCCAGTGGCCATCTGGCGCAGGCTCGCCGCTCACAGTTGCGGGGGCAGCCGCGGATCGGTGGCGCGACGAGCGCGCTACCTACCGCAGTTCCCTATTGCGTCCCTTGCGGGAACCGTCGCGAGACGAACCTTAGCGACGCGGCGTGGCCTTGGCAACGACCGGCCGCGGCCTCTCAGCGGACGGGATTCTCCGGGCCGCGGCCGCGGAACTGATCGACGAAGGCGGCAGCCGGCGCGGGCTCGAACTCATTCAAGCGCAAGATCTTCTGCCATGCGGTCAGGATGACGCCGCCGCCCAGGTTGGCGCGCGGCACGACGACGAGCCCGTCCCACATGCCACGGTACATATTGGCCCACAGCGTCAGCAGGCGCACGCCTTCGGCATTCGGACGATCGATGGAGATGACGATGTGGCCGTGCTCGAGAGAATGCACCAGTGCCTCGTTGGGCACAGCCTGATTGTAGCGGCCTGGGTCCGCCCAAATCGGCCAATGATCGCCGGCAACCGGCGGATCGGTGCGGTAGCGCACGGGCGAGCCGACCGGCACGTGGTTTTGCCCATCGTTCGGGAACGTGTCGACCCGGGACAAGGCTGCCTGACCGGCGGCCACCAGGCGTCCGAACTCGGCCAGGGCTGTCTCCGATGGTGCCGCCGGGGCGGTGGGCGCGGCTGCTTGAGGCGCAGGCCCGGGTGCCGGTGGAGGTGTCGCGGGCGCCGCAGCGGCGGGCGGCGCAGCCGCCGGCGGGGCCGGAGGTGCCGGCGGCTCGGGCGCTGGTCGAAAGACCAGGAGGCTGACGACGACGACCGCAATCGCGCCGGCCGCAATCAGAAGTGCACGCATGGATCCGCCCCGCGTAGGTCTCGTCGCCGGCGCGATCTTACGGATACGCGCAGGCGAGCGCAGTCACGTTTACGAAAGACCGATCGCCCGGCACAGCCGTGAAGCGGTAGATCGTGTCGCCGGCCACCACCGAGTAATAGAGCGGCAGCTTGCCGGTGACATCCTGCGCCGCTCCACCGCCGATGCGATTGAAGGTGAGCGTCACCGGTTGCGCCGGGTCGTACCACGCCTGCGGGCGATTCTGTGCGTCCACTTCGGATACGCCTGTGCCCGTAACGGTGATGGCACCGTTCGCGAACCCAGCGACGTCGTTTCCGGCAGCGGTCGTCAGCGGCGTCCGCAGGATGAAGCGCCGTGTCACCGGATCCCCGGTGCACCGCCATTGCGCCGTCGCCGCGCGGATAACCTCGGCGAGGCGGTCGGCGGGAATGCCCGCGGTACGACGCGCGCGCACCAGTTCGACGATGCGGGCTGTCTCCGCGTCGGGAACGTCGCGACGATACTGAGCTTGCAGGTCGCCGGTGCGCACCTGCTCGGCCTCGAGCGCGCCGCGCAAAGCGGTGTTCTGCTCGCGAAGCTGGCCCACGGTCTCGGTCAGCGTCCGAACTTCTTCGGTGAGACGAGCCGCCTCTCGGCCAGCGAGGTCCGATCCAGTCTGGTAGGACCAGACGCCGATCGCAATCAGCAGGATCAGGGACAGTCCCCAGCCCACGACACGCCGTGGGCTGGGGCCACGCTTCTTGCGTGCGCCGTAAAGGCTGTTTCCGAAGGTCATTCGTCTGGCGGTGCCGTCCGGCGCCTCTCCGCGTGCCGGGCACCCTAACCCAAAGCGGCGACGGCGCGGAAGGATTCCGTCCCTCCACGACTAGCAGCCGATTTTGGCCGAAGTAGGACAAGTCGAAGCTGCGCTTCGAGCCCACAACGCGCGACTTCCCTTGACGGCACTCCGAGCCGTCCGTACACGGCAGGCTCCCACATCGGAGGCCGCATGGCGCACACCCGCAAGGACGTCGAGCTCCTCGGCAAGGAGCCTCTCCATCATGGGCGATACCGTTTCGACCGCTATCGCATGCGCTATCGCGCCTTCTCCGGCTCGTGGAGCAAGGACGTGTCGCGGGACATTCTCGACCGTGGCAACACCGTATCGGTGATTCCGTACGACCCGCAACGCGACTCGGTCGTGCTCATCGAGCAGTTCCGGCCGGGGGCCTTTGCCAACGGGGATGCCTGTCCCTGGCTATGGGAGATCGTCGCGGGGGCAATCGAGGAAGGCGAGCAGCCCCTGCAGGTGGCCGCGCGCGAATGCCAGGAGGAGACCGGCCTGGTGCCGACCGCAATCAAGGCGGTTTGCGAGTACTACACCTCGGCCGGCGCGCTCGCGGAACTCAATCGTCTCTACGTGGGACGGGTGGACGCGAGCCGGGCCGGCGGCCTGCACGGCCTCCAGGACGAGGGCGAAGACATCCGTGTCTTCGCCATGACCGCTGCAGAAACATTTGCGGCCATGGACGGCGGCAAGATCCGCACGGCGCCGGCGCTCATCGGCCTGTCCTGGCTCAAGGACAAGCGGGAGGAGCTGCGCCGCGAGTGGCGTTAGGCCGCAGGGGACCGCGGGCCATTCCACCTGCCCGGTTCCTTGAATGGTCCCCGGCGGCAGCGCTACAGTCCCCAATCACGTGTACTTGAGCGACCGAGCTACCGGCGCTCGCAGGAGCGCCGGGCCGACCGGCGCCGGAAGCGCGCCGCTCATGGATCTCCGCAGCAATCTCTGCGACCTCATTGGCAACACGCCGCTGGTGAAGCTGCGTCGCCTCTCGGAGGAAACCGGCTGCACGATCCTCGGCAAGGCCGAGTTCATGAACCCCGCCGGGTCGGTGAAGGACCGCCCTGCCCTGAAGATCGTGCGCGAGGCCGAGGCCGCGGGCCAGCTTCGCCCGGGTGGGGTGATCGTCGAGGGGACTGCGGGCAACACGGGGATCGGTCTTGCGCACGTCGGCCGCGCCCTTGGCTATCGCGCGGTGATCGTAATCCCTGAGACGCAAAGCAAGGAGAAGAAGGATCTCATCCGCCTCGCCGGCGCCGAGCTGCGTGAGGTCCCCGCCGTGCCCGCCAGCGACCCCAACCATTACGTGAAGGTGTCCGGCCGTCTCGCCGACGAGCTCGCGCGCACGGAACCGAACGGTGCGGTGTGGGCCAACCAGTTCGACAATGTCGCCAATCGGCGCTCGCATTTCGAGACGACCGGTCCGGAGATCTGGGCGCAGACGGGCGGCAGGGTGGACGCGTTCATTTGCTCCGCCGGCACGGGCGGCACGATTGCCGGCACCGGCATGTTCCTCAAGGAACAGAATCCGGACATCGTCGTCGCGCTCGCCGATCCGATGGGCGCGGCGCTGTATCACTACTATCGCCATGGGACCCTGAAGGCGGAGGGCTCGTCGATCACCGAGGGCATCGGCCAGGGTCGCATCACCGGAAACCTCGAAGGCGCGCCGGTGGACTTCGCCTTTCAGATTCCCGACGAGGACGCGCTCCGCATCCTGTTCGAGCTGGTGCAGGAAGAAGGCCTGTGCCTGGGAGGCTCGTCCGGCATCAACCTGGTCGGCGCGAAGCTTCTGGCGCGCGAGCTCGGGCACGGCCACATGATCGTGACGGTCCTGGCCGACCTCGGAGTGCGGTACCAAAGCAAGCTGTTCAATCCCACCTTCCTGCGCCAGAAAGGGCTGCCGACACCGCCCTGGATGTCCTAAGGAACTGTATGGCAATTCGTAACCCCGGCGTCATGGGAATTCCCGGCCTCACACCCTGGCGCATCACATTCCTGGTCTATGCGATCGGCTACGTATTGTGGGTGGCGCGTGCCATGTATTGGGGCATCGCCAACAACGTTGAGAACTACTGGGAAGGTGTCGCCTGGCACGCCTTCTTGTATGGTCCGATGTGGCCGCTGATGTTGATCTCCCGCATCACCGGCATGGTGATCAGCACGGTCTAGAGGTCCAGCCGTGCCCGCGCCCCCCCTTCCCGACCTGATCACCACGGAGTGGCTCGCCGCCAAACTCAGCGGGGTCGTCGTGCTGGACGCCACCTGGTTCGTTCCGACCGAAAGGCGCGTCGCCGCCGCGGAATACACCACCGCGCATATTCCGGGCGCCGCCTGGTTCGACATCGACGCCATCGCGGATAAGAACACCTCCTTGCCGCACATGCTGCCGGACGCCCGCACCTTCGCGCAGGCCATCGGAGCGCTCGGCGTGGGCAACGGCGACCGTGTCGTGGTCTATGACCGCAACGCCATGACGTGCGCTGCCCGCGTGTGGTGGACGCTGCGTGTCTTTGGCCACGACGCCGTTGCAGTGCTCGACGGCGGTTTCGGCAAGTGGACGGCCGAAGGACGAAAGGTGGAAGCGGGCAAGGTGGTTCCCGCTCCCAAGGCCTTCAGCGCCCAGTGGCGTTCGGACCTCGTCGCCAACCTTCCATGGGTCGAGGCCGCCTCGCGCCGCGGTAGATGGCAGTTGGTGGACGCCCGCACCGCCGGGCGCTTTCACGGCACCGAGCCGGAGCCCCGCCCAGGCCTGCGCGGTGGTCACATACCGGGCGCCAAGAACTTGCCGTTCCGCGCCCTCCTCAACGAGGACGGGACCCTGCTCAGTTCAATCGACCTGCGGCGCCGCTTTGCCGATGCCGGCGTGGACACGGCGAAGCCGGTGGTGGCCATGTGCGGCTCCGGCGTTACTGCCTCCCTGGTTGCCTTTGCCCTGCACCACCTCGGTGCCCGCGAAGCGGCCGTCTACGATGGTTCCTGGGTGGAGTGGGGCGGGCGTCCCGACACGGCGGTGGCGACGTGAGCAAAGACACAAAGGGCCAGGGCGATGCGACGCGTCTCGCCCATACTGGGCGCGGCGGCACCCGCCATCATGGGGTCGTCAATCCGCCGGTCTATCACGTCTCGACCGTCACCTTTCCTTCGCTGAAGGCGCTTAAGGACGCGACCGAGGGTCCGCAATCCGACCGTGCCGTCACGTACGGCCGACGCGGCACGCCGACGACATTCGCGCTGCAGGATGCGATCGCCGCCCTGGAAGGATCGGGATCGACGTTCCTGGTGCCTTCGGGCCTTTCCGCTATCACGTTGTCGCTGCTTGCCGTGCTCAACCCCGGCGACCACCTGCTGATGGTGGACTGTGCTTACGCGCCGGCGCGGCACTTCTGCGACACAGTGCTGCGCAGTCTCGCCATCGAGACTACCTATTACGACCCAGCGGTCGGCGCTGACATCGACAAGCTGTTCCGGCCCACCACCCGCGCCGTGTTCCTCGAAGCGCCGGGGTCTGTGACGTTCGAGATGCAGGAAGTGTCCGAGATCGCCGTAGCAGCGCGCGTGCATCGCATCGCCACGCTCATGGACAACACGTGGGCGACGCCGGTCTACTTCAAGCCCCTGGCCCACGGCGTCGACATATCGATCCAGTCGATCACGAAGTACGTCGGCGGGCATGCCGACGTGATGATGGGTTCGGTCACTGCGAGCGAGCCCTGGCTGTCCAAGCTGCGCCACTGGATCCATCATCTTGGCCTGTGTGTCGGCTCCGACGATGCCAACCTCGCCTTGCGGGGCCTCCGTACCCTGGAGACTCGCCTCGCGCGCCATCAGGCGACCGGGATCAAGCTTGCCGAATGGCTTGGCGACCGCCGAGAAGTCTCCCGCGCGCTGCACCCTGCCCTCGTCAACCACCCGGGGCACAGCACCTGGAAGCGCGACTTCACGGGGGCGAGCGGACTATTCGGCGTGCTGCTGAAGCCGTGCTCTGACGAAGCGCTCGCCGCATTCATCGACGGGCTGGAGTTATTCGGCATCGGCTACTCCTGGGGCGGCTTCGAGAGCCTGATCGCGCCACACGATCCAAGCCCCATCCGCTCGGCAGTGCCCTGGCGCGCCAATGGCCGTCTAATCCGTATCCACGCCGGGCTCGAGGATTCCGACGACCTGATCGCCGATCTCAGCGCGGGATTGGCGCGTCTCGCCTCGGCGTAGCCAGGGCGACGCTCGCCGCGAAAAGTAGCGCGGCAACGAGGACGATCGCCGGGCTGGCAGGTGTGTCCCACAACATCGATGCGCCAAGCCCACCGATCACCGAGACGACGCCGACCAGCGCCGCTACTGCCGCCATGCCTTCCGGCGTACGGGTGATGCGCCGGGCGGTCGCAGCCGGAATGATCAGCAGCGAAATGATCAGCAGCGCGCCGACGATCTTGAGGGACACCGCCGTGACCAGCGCAACGGCGAACAGGAACGCGAGGCGAATAGCAGCGACCGGCACCCCTTCCATGGCAGCGAGCTCCTCGTGCACCGTCATGGCGAGGAGCGGCCGCCAGATCGTCGCAAGCACTGCGAGAACCACGGCACCGCCACCCCAGATCCAGACCAGATCGACGGGCGCAACTGCCAGGATGTCGCCGAACAGGAAGCCGAGCAGCTCCGTGCTGACGTCGCTGACGTAGACCAAGAGGACGAGCCCGAGCGCGAGAGCAGCGTGGGTAACGATCCCCAGTACTGCGTCGTCGCTGACTCGCGTATCGCGCCGCAACGCGATGAACATTAGCGCCACGGCGAAACAAACCACGATCGCCCCCGCGGTAACGCCGATCCCAAGTACCAGACCGAGTACGACTCCCAACAGGGCGGAGTGGGACAGCGCGGAGCCGAACACCACCATGCGCCGCCAGAGGATGAGGCTGCCAACCGGCCCGGCAATCAGCGCCACGCCGATGCCACCAGCTAGGGCGCGCCAAAGGAAATCGAGCATGGCCTAGCGGTGCGGATGGTGATGGTGGTCGTGGTCGCTATCGGTATGGCTTAGCGGCATCACGGCGCCGGACGCTGCATGCGCGTGGTCGTGGTGATGGGTGTATACCGCCACGCCGTGCGGCACGCCACCGAACAGCGCGAGATACTCCGGGTGCTGGCTCACAGACTGGGGCGCGCCCTCGCAGCATACATGGTGGTTGAGGCAGACGACGCGTCCGGTGGTCGCCATCACGAGATGCAGCTCGTGCGAAACCATCAACACACCCGCGCGGCGCGACGCCGCGGCACGGGCGACAAGGTCATAGAGGTCCACCTGACCCGCCATGTCGACGCCCTGTGTCGGCTCGTCGAGCACCAGCAACTCCGGCTGGCGCAGCAGGGCGCGAGCAAAAAGCACCCGCCGCAACTCTCCGCCGGACAGCTCTTGCAACGCACGATCGTCCAGCCCGGAGGCACCAACCTCGGCGAGGCTCGCCGCGCGCTCGGCAGCGGTAGCCTTGGTACTCAGCGTCAACAGTCGTGCAACGGTCATCGGCAGGGTCGCATCGAAAGAGAAGTGCTGCGGCACGTATCCGACGCCCAGCCCCGGCCTGCGCCACACGTCGCCGCTATCAGGCACCAACAGGCCGAGTGCCACACGCAGCAGCGTCGTCTTGCCGGCGCCGTTCGGCCCGACGATGGTCACCGTCTCGCCGCGTCGCACCAGCAGGTCCACCCGGTCGAGCTGTCGCTCGCCGGAGCGCGCGACAACCGCGCCCCGCACCATTACGAGCGCGTCGCTGGGGACCGAATCGGATTGGCCTGGGCGCATGTCGCCCGCCGGCTCGTGCTTCACGCTGGCGCCGTTTGCTGACAGCGGCGACACAGTCCGCGCGCTTCCACCGTTTGTGCGGCAACGATGAAACCGATCTCGGCGGCACGGTTGGCAATCCTGCGGGCCAGGCCGCCGACCTCGATCTCCACCGCGTCGCCGCACCCTTCGCACAACAGATACTGCGCGACATGATGCTGCTCCGGCTGGGGACAACCCGCGAAGGCATTGCGCGACTCGATGCGGTGCACGAGCCCCTGCTCCATCAAGAAATCGAGCGCGCGATAGACGGTCGGAGGCGCCGCGGCCGCGCCGTACTTGCGCAGGGCTTCCAAGATTTCGTACGCCCCGACTGGAGCGTGGCTCCGCCACACCAGCTCCAGCACGCGACGGCGGTTGTCCGTGAGACGCCCACCGCGCTGGGCGCAGACTGTCTCCGCTCGCGCCAGTGCGTCGCTCACGCAATGGGCGTGATCGTGATCCCGCGCGAGAGGGGTCGCCGCTTTCACCTTTGCCAGATGCCGGGTAGGCTTCAAGTTTGTTACATTATGCAATCCGGCATCCGAGCCGGGGCCGCAGGGACCTCCCGTGACTCACCAGGAACCGATCGCACCACAACCAGGCAGCGCGCTCCTCGACGCCATCCGGTTCGATGAGCAGGGACTGGTTCCGGCGATCGTACAGCAGTGCGATACCGGCCAGGTTCTGATGCTGGCATGGATGAATCGGGCCGCCATCGAATCGACCCTCTCAACGGGCGAGGCGCACTACTTCTCGCGCTCGCGTGGCACGCAATGGCACAAGGGCGAGACGTCGGGGCAGGTGCAGACGGTGCGTGAAATCCGCCTCGACTGCGACGGCGACGCGTTGCTATTGCTGATCGATCAGACGGGCGTCGCCTGTCACACCGGCCGCCGCAGCTGCTGGTTCCATACGGTGACGGAGGGGCACATCCAAGTGATGGCCGATCCCGACGTGGACCCGCACACCTTGTACGCGCGCTCCTAGAACCGGAAGTCATATGGCTTCACGGTGTCCACCCTGATTCGATAGCCGGCGTCCGCCAGCTCCGTCACCTGCTCGATCCGGTCGAAAATGCCGGTGATCGTCATGGCGTCGAACAAGCCCGTGATCTTCACGCCCTTTTCGCTGCGCACGTAGATCACCTGGTTGGGCGGCGGCGGCGGCACGTGAATGCAGGCGCCGATGTAAGGCACCAGCAGGAACTCCTTCACGACAGTCGCGTCAAGATCGAGCGGCACGACGAAGCCCGCGATGGCAACGCGCTTGCCGTCGAAGTCGGGCACGGTGCCGACGGCGACAAGCGCGTCAGGATCAATTGCTCCGTGCTGCACCAGACCCATCGCCACGAAGGTCTGCAGGCCGGGAATGAGCTGCTCCCACTGGATCTCAATGGGCGCATCGGCGGCACGAACCGGAACCGCGAGCAGGGCTGCGGCGAGGATCACAATCAGCAAGCGACGAAGAGACATACCGTCCTCCTAGGTCCGAACCATCATTCCATCTGCCAACGACAGGCGATAGGCGCGCACTGCTGGAAGCATAGCCGCAACAACACCGGCGCCGATAACGCCGATCAGGGCAAGCATTTCGCGCGGATGCGGCGGCTCGAGCGGGATGTAGAGGCCGAAGCGCGAATCCACCCACGGCCGTGCCGCGGCCAAACCGATGTACAGCAGCACAATGCCGACGAGCGCACCCGCAGATGTCAGGATCAGGGCCTCGGCCGTCAGCAGGCCGAGGATAGTACGAGGACCCGCACCGACGGACCGCAGGATGGCCATTTCCCGGCGCCGTTCTCCGAGTGTGGCCAAGAGCATCGCGGCCATGCCGAGCAGCGCGGTCACAACCGTGAGAGCGGAGACGATCGCGAGCGCGGACTCGGCGGTGCCGATCAGCCCCCACAGCTCTTGGAGGGCTACGCCTGGCAGTACCGCCGTAAGGGGCTCCGCGGCGAACTCGTTGATGGCGCGCTGCACGCGGAACGCCGTCAGGCGCGACTTCAATCCGATCAGTACGGCGGTAACGTCCTTGGGCGTGAGGTCCATCTGGCGCAAGCGCTCGGCCGGGGTGGTCAAACCAGGGATGCGCGCTCCAGCCTGCCAATCGACGTGGATTGCGGTGATCGCCTCCAGGCCAACATGCACCGAACGATCCACGGGAGTACCAGTCTTCCTGAGGATCCCGGCGATGGTGAACGGCCGGTCGTCGTGCAAAGCGAACGAGGTGTTGCCAAGGCCGTGGGCGATGACGATGCGATCCCCCACGTCGTACCCGAAGGCCGCGGCTACGTCGGCGCCGACCACGGCCTCGAAAAGGTCGGCGAACGGCGCACCGTCGCGGAATTCCAGGGCCCGGTCGCGGCGGTAGCGGTAGTACTCGAAGTACGCCGGCGTCGTGCCGACAATGCGAAAGCCGAAGTGGGAATCGCCCAGCGACAGCGGCACCAACCATTCGATTTCCGGGCGCGCGGCAATGTCCTGCACGGTGGTCCACCAGATATTGTTGGTGGCGTTGCCAATGCGGAAAACCGAATAGAGCAGCAAGTTCACCGGGCCAGAGCGCGCACCGACAATCAAGTCCGTGCCGGAGATGGTGTTGGCGAAGCTTGCCCGCGCCCCGTTGCGCACTTTCTCCACGCCCAGGAACAGCGTGACGCTGACCGCAATGGCGAGCGCGGTGAGGGTCGCCGTAGCCCAGCGGTTGGCCAGAGAGCGTAAGGCGAGACGGAATATCATTAGCCCCGCTTCACGGTGGCGATCGAGTCGAGCGCCACGACCCGGTCGAAGCGAGGCGCAAGCGCCGGGTCATGGCTTACCGTCACCAGCGTGGCGTGGGTGCGGGCGACCTCAGCGAACAACAGGTCGAGAAACGACGACTGGCTTTCGCGATCGAGCGCCGAAGTGGGCTCGTCGGCAACGATAATCTCGGGATTGCCGATCAGTGCGCGTGCCGCGGCGATCCGCTGCTGCTGACCAACGCTGAGCCGGGAAGCAACACCCTGGCGCGCCGTGGTGTCGTCGATGCCGAGGCGCGCGAGCAGGCGGACGGCCTCGCCGCCGTTGCTCGCCGCCCGCACCCGCCGTGCCGGGGCGAACCGCAAGGGCAACACTACGTTGTCGATCACGCTGGCGTACGGCAACAGGTTGAACATCTGGAACAAGACGCCGAAGTGCTCGCCGCGGAAGCGGTCGCGCGCCGCACCCCGCATGGCGCCGAGATCACTACCCAACACCGTGACACTGCCAGCGTCCGGACGCACCACGCCGCACAGGAGGCTCATTAGCGTGGACTTCCCGGCCCCGGATGGACCGACCAGCAAGAGCTTCTCCCCGGCCGCAACCGTCAGGTCGGGTACCGCGAGCGTGAACGGCGGCGCCGACGGCCAAGTGAACCGAACGGCGCGCAACTGCGCGGCTGGCGCATGGGAAACTGCCACGCGGACGGCTACCGCCCGGTCAGCCATCGCCAGAGCGCGTTGCCGCGATCAACTCTCGGCTTGTCGCGGGTGACTTCGTAGACGGTGGGACCGCGGTCGGTGACCAAAGTCACCTCGAGCTCGGCGCTATTCGGGAACTTGGCAAAGAATGGAAACCCGATAACGCGAATGGCACTTGGATCCACGCAGGTGAACATGTAGGCCGCTTCGAATTCGGTGTGAGCAGCGGCGGGAGCGCCAGCGGCAGGAGCATCATATCCTTCCACCGTGACCTCCGCCTCGTCGAGCGTGCACCGCGCGGCGGCCGGCAGATCGATCAGAGCCGAGGGGGTCTTCAGCAGCGCGACGGCGGCCGCCAGCGCCTGCTGCTCGGCAGCTGATTGTGGCGGCCGCTCGTAGCCGACGATATCCGGACCGGGTGCCACCACCTCGATAGCGAGGCGTTTGCCCTCGAACGTGATCATGACGGTGCTGCGGCCGTGCTGGTGTGCCTGCGCCAACGCCAGGGATGGAAGGAGCACCGCCGCCAAGGCGACGCCGCGCATGGGCATCTCGCGCCTCCGTGTTATACCGTAACGTTATAAAGTAACTTTCCGCGGCAACCGTCAAGTGGTTGTTGGCAGCAAGCGTTGTATCGGCTTGTATACAACCATCTTCGGTGGCCGCGGAGCGCGATGGACAGATCGCCGGCGCGGCCTATGTGTCGTATCCGACGGAGAATAACGGACCGGCACGGGCTCCCGCTCGCGGGCAGCATCGAAGCGAGTGCCTATGCGCGGACGATGGACCCTCCCTCCCATCGTCCGCGCCGCCGTTTCTTGGATTGGTATGTCTCCCTCACTGGCGCAGCTTCGGCCGGGACGCTAGCCTGCCCCTCATGACGGGGGCTCGCTCGTGGGCCGCCTGGCTCGGCATTTTCCTGTTGCTGGCGGGGGCGGCACCCGGCACCGCCCAGCAGACCCGGCCGCTCACCGAGAACGAGCGTTATGTCAGCTTCTTCGACTACATCGTGTTCGGCAGCGAGTTCCGCGGCCGGGCGTCCACGACCGTGCGCAAGTGGACCGAGGTTCCCATCAAGCACAAGATCGGCGCGACGCAGGCTGTGCATCCGCGGCGATCGCTCGCTACCGTCCGGTCATCGAGCGCCACCTGCGCGTCCTCGAAGAGTACACGCTGCTGCGCTTCGAAGAGATCGGGCCGCGCGATCCGGGCGAAAACCTCGTCATCTACTTCTCGACCTATGATCGTATGATCGATGACGGTCGCCTCCTGGCCCGGAATCCCGCCGAGATCGATGCGATGAAGCTCGGCACGGCGAACTGCTTCTTCCTCTCGTATTCGCTGGAAAGCCAGATCGTCGCCGCGCGCATCGTGGCAAACTCCCAGCTAACCGAAATGGAGATCACCCATTGCCTGCTGGAGGAGCTAGCGCAGAGCCTGGGGCTTCCGAACGATGACGAACGGGTGGCGCCGTCGCTGTTCAACGACAGCCTCAAGCTGACCAGCCTGTCCATCGTCGACAAAGTCCTGCTGCGGTTGGTGTACGATCCGCGCATGAAGCCGGGGACACCCCGGGCGCAGGCATTGTTCGCTTGCGCGCGCAATCCTCACTGAGCTTAACCCTGGGGCGGCTGAGAGTACGCACCATGCTTGCGACGTTGTCTATCTGGGTGCTCTGCTCGGCGGTGGTGTTCGTCGGCCTCTTGTTCGGCCGCACCTCGCAACTCCACCGCCGGCTGCGCATCGCAGATCTGGATTGGAAATCCGCGCTGGTGATGTCGTTGATCGTCGGCGCGGTACCCGCATTCGTCTTCGACCAGGTCAACCACCGCCCCGTCGACGTGCCGGGTTCGATCATGCCGGTGCCACTGTTGCCGCCGGCGCGCTAGCCGCCGCGGTTCGCCCGTTTCGGACTAGACGTCGACCCCGAACGCGGCGTAGCCGCGCTTCCATTTGGTTCCGTCCGGCTCGCGGAAGATGAGATCTACGTCCTGCGGTACGACGAACCAGTCGCCGGTCGTGATCTCGCGGTCCAGCTGGCCGGCACCCCAGTTGGTGTAGCCGAACGCGAACAAGGTCGAGCGCGGCCCACGGCCTTCGGCAATGGCCACGGCGATCGCCTCCACCCGGCTGATGGCCAGATTGCCTGCCACCATCAGCGCGCCATTCAGGCCGTAGTCGGTGCTGTGGAGCACAAATCCGCGGCCTGGCTCGACCGGGCCACCCCAATAGACGGTGACGCGCGCGTCGGTGGGCTGTGCACGCAGGCGGAAGGCGCGCAGCACCTGTTCCAGCGGTCCCGCACCCTGCGGCTTGTTGACGACGAGACCAAATGCGCCCTGGGCATCGTGGCGCGCGATGTACACCACCGCGTCCTTGAACCGCGCGTCCGCCATGGATGGCGCCGACACCAGGATCCGTCCGACGAGGTCGCGCGGACGCGCGGGCACATCAAGCATCTGCGCCGCGGCTGGCGTCACCACCGACAGGCAAACTACCGCAAGCGCAAGCCAGCGTGTGCTGAACCGAAGCGGTTGCGGCGCCGTCCTCATGGAGGGAAGCCTAGCCAAAACCACCCGCAGTGCCAACGCAGGGTGCAGGCCCCTTACGGCCTTGGCACGCCGCGTTCACGCGCTAGTGCGGCCTGGACCGCCATCGCGTCGGCCTCCCGAGCGTCGCCGGCACGGCGCAGCAGGCGAACGTACTCCACGAGCTCGTCGGCGAAACGATCCCCCCGCTCGCCTTCCTGAACGCCTCGCACCACGACGACCTGCCGCTGATAGTCGGCGGCGTCGCGATGGCGGCCCAGGCTCTGGGAGACATCCACCAGCGCCTCGAGCGTCGCGATCAGCTCGTCGGGGGGCGGCGGACCGCCGGACCGCCAGATCGCCAGAGCGCGGCGCAACACCTGCGCGGCATCGAGGTTCCGGCTCACCGCCATGTAGGCGATCCCCTCCCGCGTCAGCGCCGGCGCGAGGGAGCGATGTGTCAGGCCGAAGGTCACCTCGCGGATCGCGACCACCCGGCCGAAAATCGCACCCACCTCTTCGTATTGGCCGAGATGCATGAGGACGTCGCCAAGGTGTTCTAACACGATGGCGGTGAAGGGGTGGTCGGGACCGGCGATGCGCTCGATGCGCGCGATTGCGTCGCGAAAAAGCTCGGCGGCCCGACCGGCGAAGCCGCGCGCGGCATAGACCTGACCCAGGGCGTCCAGGGACATGACGATGTTGGGGTCGCCGGTCAGCTCCTGCAGCTGAATCGCCTCGAGATAGTAGATCTCCGCCTGGTCGAAGCGGTAGAGCCGGCGATATGCGACGGCGACGTTGACGAGGCTGTTGATACGGCGGGAGTCGTCGGGGGAGAACAAGCGCGCGGTATCCAATGCACGCAGGAAGCGGTCGAGAGCAGTGGCGTCGTCGCCGCGATTGAGGGCCTCGACGCCCTCGATCGCCAGTGCCTGCCAGACGTCGGCTTGCTGCGCGGCGCCACCCGGCGACCGCAAGAGCGCCAGGGCGACGAGGAAGACTGCAATTGCGCGCCGAACTGTCATGCCGAGCGTTGCGGTGGCCGGAACGCACCCCCGTCGAACCGTACACCAGGGCATCGGGGCACGGAACAAATGGCTGGGATTCTCCGGCGCAGGGCCAGGCCGCGGCAGCGCCTTGCCGCTGGCCCTCCATAGGGTACGGTGTTCCGTATTTGTACTAGGACGGCGCCATGTCAACGGCCGATCGGCAAGGCGTCTCGGGTGAACGGGTGCCGCACGCCCTTGCCCCACGCATGTATCTGCCCGACTCCTCCCAAGCGGTAGCACCGCGGGGTTAGGCGGACGCGCCCATCTGGGTGGGTGCTGAGCGCCCGCGGCAACGCCATGTCTCTCCGTAGAGGCGCGACGACTTGCCGCGATGGACGCTGACTTGCGACGAAGCCCGCGCCACGGCCGTCGCGAACACCGACTGAATGCTGGGCAGCGGCCGTCCCGCCGCTGCGTGGCTCAACGCAAAGGCAGATCGCCGGCGCGTACCAGCAAAGGAGATGCAAGATGACCGCATCCATCGACAGAACGTTCGACACCACCTCCGAAATGAATCGCAGCGAGATTCCGCGCGCGGAAGACACGACGGTTTGCGAAGCCGTAGGCGTGTTCCACGATGTCGCAGCCCTCGAGCGCGCCATCGACGAATTGCTAATGGAGGGCTTCGATCGTGCCAGCCTCAGCCTCATCGCCAGCGAAAGCAACATTGAGGAGAAGTTGCGCACCGCTACGAGCGCGCCGTATCCGAAACCGACCGGCTCGACGACGCCACGGCTCCGCGCATGGCGTATGTGGACCGCGACTCGCTGTCCGAGGCCAAGGCCGGGCTCGCAGGAGGCCTCGCGTATGTCGGTGCGACCGTGGCAGCGGGAGCCGTTGTGTTCAGCGGCGGCGCCGCGGGCCTCGCGGTGATGGCGGCGGTTGCCGCCGCCGGCGGCGGCGCCCTGGTCGGGACGCTGCTGGGGCGCTTTATCGTCAAGCGCTACGCCGACACCCTGCACGACGCCCTCGAGCGCGGCGGCATCCTGTTGTGGGTTGCCTGCCCAGACAAGGACAAGAAGAACAAGGCGATGAACATCCTTCGCAGCCATGGCGCGACGGAAGTTCATACCCACCAGCTGCCGTCTCCCGATCCGGCGCTCTATACGCCGGGCGGCGTGTCGTACGACCTTAGCTTCATGAATCGCATCGGCCTCTAAAGGGGCCGACTTGAGCGGCGCAGACGGCCGGGAAGAGCCTCCCGGCCGCCCGCGCCGAACCCATGTGCCGGGGTCGTCCTCCGCCGTGCGCGGCGCCCGACGCTCCGCTACCATGCGAGCCTCACTCACACCCAGGAGCTCGTTATGGCATCGAAGCGCACCGCGTCCGCCACCTGGACCGGCGGCCTCAAGGACGGCAAGGGAACGCTAGGCACCGGCAGCGGTACTCTGAAGAACACACCGTATACCTTCGGCATGCGGTTCGAGAACGCCCCCGGCACCAACCCCGAGGAACTGATCGCCGCGGCCGAGGCCGGCTGCTTCGCCATGGCGCTATCCGCCGACCTCGGCGGCGCCGGCTTCACGCCCGACCGCATCACGGCGCAGGGCACCGTCACCCTCGACACCGTCGACGGCAAGCCCACGCTCACCAATCTGCACCTCGTGGTGTCGGCCAAGGTGCCGAAGATCGACGCCAAGAAGTTCGCCGAGATCGCCAACGGCACCAAGACCGGTTGCCCGATCTCGCGAGCGTTGAAGGTTCCCATCACCCTCGACGCCAAACTGAAGTAAGCGCGGGCTCGATACTTGGAAAACGGCGGTCGCGCATCTATGTTCCGCGCCTCGCTCTGGCAACCTTCGCATCGTAGGAATCTGCAAGGAAATGGCTCTTCCCACGCACCTGGTATCCGTCGCCGTGTTCCAGCGCATGCTCAACAACCTGTTGGGCATCCTCGACAAGGCCGCCGCGCACGCTGCGGCCAAGCGCTTCGACCCGAACAACTACCTGGCCATTCGTCTCGCGCCAGACATGCTTCCGTTCGTGAAGCAGATCCAGCTCACGAGCGACCACGCCAAGCGTGCCACCGCTCGCCTGGCCGGAGTCGAAGCGCCGGCCTACGAGGACAACGAGAAGACCCTCGACGAGTGCAAGCAGCGCATTCAGAAGACCCTCGACTACGTCAAGGGCTTCAAGCCCGAGCAGTTCGAAGGCGTCGAGAAGAAACCGCTGGTGGTACCGGCCGGTGTCAACAAGAAGCGCACGTGGGTCACTGAGGACTACTTGCTGGTGAACGCCATTCCCAACTTCTTCTTCCACCTCACCACGGCGTACGCGATCTTGCGCGAGTCTGGCGTCGATATCGGCAAGGCCGACTACATCGGCCCGCAACCGCCGGCGGCCTGAACGTCAGCGCATCGTCGGTCGCCCTACGCGGAATGCTTGAGCTTCTCGCCGAAGCTTTCGCGCAGAGCCTCAACCTTGGGCCGCGCCACGGCCATCACATAGCCATGGCGCGGATTGCGGGCGACGAAATCCTGGTGATACGCCTCCGCGACGAAGAACTCCTTCAGCGGTTCGAGCGCCGTCTTGATCGGCGCAGAGTACACCTTCGCCGCCTCCAGCTGCGTGATGTAGCGCTTGGTGACGTCGCGCTGGCGCTCATCAGCGAAGAAGACCGCCGAGCGATACTGCCGGCCGCGGTCGTTGCCCTGGCGGTTCATCTGCGTCGGATCATGGGCCACCGAGAAGAAGATTCTCAGCAGCTGCCCGAATGACGTCTTGCGCGGGTCGTAGGTTATCTCGATCGCCTCGGCGTGATCCGTCGTGCCAGAGCACACCGCATCGTAGTTCGCCGTTTCACGCGTGCCACCGGCGTAGCCGGAGCGCACCGTCGCAACTCCGTCGAGCTCCTTGAACACTGCCTCGGTGCACCAGAAGCAGCCGCCGGCGAGCACCGCCTTGGCGCTGTTCACGCCCTCCGGCGGTGGATCGTAGGTGGGATCCGGCATGTCGGCGGGATCGATGCGTAGCGCCCAGAAGCCAGCCATTCGAGGCCTCCTTGTCGCAAGGTCCGCCTAGATATGGAGGAATGGGCCTGCCAAAGCGAGGGCGTCACGATCCGTTGATGCGTGCGGCGAGGGCTGCCTTGGTCATGTTCCGCTGCGGGGCCACGTGCCAACGCCCAGCTCCTCCGTCATCGCGGGCAGATTCCCTGTCTAGACCCGCGCCGCAACCGCAACCATTCGTCGCGCCGCGTACGCTCGGTTACGTGCTAGAGCGCGCCTTGGGTCCGGTCCGCGGCGAAGCCACCAAGGTCCTGCAGGGGACCAAGGGGATTGGGTGTCTGCCTTGCCGGCGGGGGACGTAATGGCGCGCGACGAAGTCTTCGGCATGCACAGCCCATTGGCCGTCACGATCGCGACGACAACGGGCGTGGTGCGGTTGCCGGGCAGCCCGCCCACCGAGTGCTTGTCGACGACGACAGGTTCGGGCCACCGGATGCGCTCGCCCGAATCGATCATGGCGCCCGTCAGCGCGACGACTTCGTCGAAGTCGAGCGGCCTCGCCGTGCATGCGGTGACGAAAGACGAGATGTGCGCGTCCGCGTACTGGCCGGCGACGATGTCGGAGACGATGCTGCGCGCCGTGTTTTCGTCGAGGCGGCGTCCATACGCCTTGCCACGCACGGCCGCCAAGGAGCGCAGTGGCTCGGGATGGTGGAAAGACACCAGCGCGCCATCCACCAGGTGCAGGTTGTGCCAGGCGGAATCTGAGAAGCCGGCCTGGTCCGCGGCAAGCAGGTCGGCAGTCGCGTGATGGAGCGTTGCATGAACGCGGCGACCGGCGTGGCGGACCTCCACGCGCGCTCGCGAAATGAAGCCCTCGGAACGGCACACGGCCGAGTCCGCGCGCATGAACACGACGGCCTCTTGATGGGTGTCGATCCCCAGCCGCACCGCCCGTAAGGTGTTTTTGCTGGGGTGCCGCGTGCGCCTTGGAAGGATCGTGCCGGGGCATTTTCAGGGAGCGCATAGGACGGCGGCGCTAAGCCGTTCGCAATCCGGGCAACTGCGTACCGCCGCGTTGCGAAGACCGGCGCCGGTCTGCGGCCAGGGCCAAATACCATGGGACCGTTCACACTCCAACCGCCACGACTCCGGCTTTCCCGCGCGTGACTTTGTCCCTGGCGAGACCGGCAGGAGTTCAAGCCCACACAACTGGTTGATATGATTGAGGCGCATGCCCAATCCCCTGCCCGTCATCGCGGCCGACTTCAAACAAGCGAAGGCGGGCATCCTCGCGGTCGTGGCGTTGATCGCTCTCGCGGTCGGCTTGGGCGTAGGCGTGTCAGCGCAGGAGCGAGCGTTCCGCGAGGGCAGCACGCGCGCCGCCGATGCCTTCGACCTTCTAATCGGCGCGCGAGGCAGCGAGACCCAGCTCGTGCTGTCCAGCATCTACCTGCAGACGAGCCCCCTCGACCTGATCGACGGCAACATCCTGCAGGACCTCATCGAGAATCCGCGGGTGAAGTTCGCGTCGCCGATCGGCTTTGGCGACAACTATCGCGGCTACCCCATTGTCGGCGTCACGCCGCAGTTCGTCACCGACAACACCGGCACCTTGGTGGAGGGGCGGGTGTTCCGCGCCATCAACCAAGTGGTGGTCGGCCATGACGTGCAGCTGAGGGTCGGCGATACGTTCGAGCCGAGCCATGGGCGGATGACACAAGCAGGTGCGCAGGAGGAGCATGGGCACCTCGCCTACAAAGTGGTCGGACGCCTGAGCCGGCTCGGCAATCCATGGGACCGCGCCATCCTGGCACCCATCGAGGCGGTGTGGTGGGTGCACGGCCTTCCCACCGGGCATCCGGAGTATGCGGACATCTTCGATCTCGGCGAGGGGCACGCGGAAGGCGCCGGCGGCCCGAAACTGGAGGCGCTCCCTCTCGGCCCTCCCTTCACGCGATCGCTGCTGCCGGGGGTGCCGTCGATCGTGGTCGAGCCACGCACCTTCGCCGCCGCCTACCAGCTGCGCCAGCAGTACCGCAGCGACGACCGCACCATGGCCCTGTTCCCTGCCGAGGTGCTGCTGCAGATCTATTCGTTGGTCGGCGACGTGCGCGACCTGCTCGCCGTCATCTCGGTCATCACGCAGGTGCTCGTGGTCGGCGCCATCCTGCTGGCGGTCCTCGCCGCCCTGGCTCTGCGGCGCAAGACCATCGCGGTGCTGCGCGCCATGGGCGCCTCGCAGGGCTACATCTTCCTGACGGTGTGGCTCAACGTGACGCTGATGATCGCCGCAGGCGCCGCTCTCGGACTGCTGGTCGGATGGGGGACCGCGAAGTTGCTGTCGGCGGTATTCGCCCAAAGCACTGGGCTACTTCTGCCGGTGCGGTTGTCGCTGCAGGAGTACGCGCTGGTTGCGACCATCATCGCGATCGGCCTGGTGCTGGCGGCGATCCCGTCGCTGCTGACCTACCGCCAGTCGGTCTCCGCCGCGCTGCGGCAGTGAGCGATGACATCGAGAAGTGGCGCGCCCGGCAGGATTCGAACCTGCGACCTCAAGCTTAGAAGGCTCGTGCTCTGGTCCAGCTGAGCTACGGGCGCGTAGGCTTCGGCAACATTACTTCCGCGAACAGGGGCGCCGACTGGCCGGCGCGCGCCTCGATGCGATCGAAGCGGAAGTTGTCGGCGTAGGACTTGGGCCGCACACGTCTCTCGCGCGGCAGGTCGACGGTATACGAGACGCCGCGCTTCTTGGCGAAGGCCTCGGCGGCCTCGCGGGCCGGGAACTTGAGCTTGAGCTCGCGGTCCATGTCGCGCGTGGCGGTCCAGCCCATCAGCGCCTCGACCTCGCGCCGGTACTTGGGCTCGAACTCGAGCACCCAATCGCGCGAGGCGCGGCCGGACTGCGTGGCGGTCTTGGCGGGCTGGAAGATGCGAGCTTGCATACTGTGTCTCTCTTCTACGCCCCCACCCTACCCTCCCCCGCGAGCGGGGGAGGAGGACTGTTGTTGGTCGGGGAGACTGGATTCGAACCAGCGGCCCTCTGCTCCCAAAGCAGATGCTCTACCAGGCTGAGCTACTCCCCGGCCCCGTGCGGAATATAAGTCACGGCGCGGCGGCCGTCCCGAAGAAGGGGTGCAAGACCCGGTTGCCGGGGCGGATGCGCAATCGCGCCGCGGTGCCCCCCACCAGCTCGACGACGCCCACGGCGGGCGCCGCCGAGGGGACGATGGTCAGGCTTTCCGGCACCGTGCGCTCGGCGACATTGATGACGCGGCCGTCGGCCCCGACGAACACCATGTCGAGCGGGATGTAGGTGTTGCGCATCCACATCTGGATGATCTGCGGCTGCTCGTAGGTGAACAGCATGCCGGCGTCGGGCGCCAGCTCGCGGCGGAACATGAGGCCGGTCGCCTTCTGCTCGGGCGTCACGGCGACCTCGATGCGGAAGGGATGGCGACCGCTCGCGGTCTCGATGAAGAGCTGGTCGGTCCGCTGCGCCGCGGGCGCCTGCGCCTGGGTCTGCTGCTGCGCATTGGGCTCGCAGGCGGCGAGCGCGACGGCGGACGCGACGAAGGCACCGAACAAGAGACGCTGCATCACAGCCAACCCCGCTTGCGGAAGTAGAGGACGGGCAGCACCGCGGCGAGCGCGATGGTGACGAGCGCCACCGGGTAGCCGAGCGGCCACTGCAGCTCGGGCATGAACTCGAAGTTCATGCCCCAGACGCTGGCGACCAGCGTCGGCGGCAGGAACACCACCGCCACCACCGAGAAGATCTTCATCACCTCGTTCTGCTCGATGCTGATGGTGCCGAGAATCGCCTCGAGCAGGAAGGTCACCTTGTTGGACAGGAAGGTGGCGTGGTCGGATAGCGAGGCGATGTCGGCGTTCATGGTCTTGAGCGAGGGCCCGCTGTTCGGCCCTTCCGCCTTGGCCATCGCCTTGACGGTGGGGCCATAGAACGTGAGCAGGCGCCCGATGGTCACTAGGCTCTCGCGGCCCTTGGAGGTGAGGTCGCCGATGCGGCCCACTTGCCCGAGCAGCTTCTGGTGGTCGCGGCTGCGACGGCGGGCGCGGCGGTCGGCGAGGAACACCTCGCGCGAGATCGCGTCGACGCCGGCGTTGGCGCGCTCGAGGATGTCGGCGAGCCGGTCGATGATCGCCTCGAGGATGCCGAAGAAGGCGAACTCGCCGTTGGCGCAGGCCTGCGGCCGGCGCTCGCACACCTGGGCGAACATGCGGAACGGCTGCGGGTCGGCGTGGCGGACGGTGACCAGCACCCCGCGCACCAGGACGAAGGTGATGGCGGCGGCCTGGGGCGCGTCGGTCTCGGCGCCCTGGATGACCGTCGCGGTCATGAAGGTGCCCTCGTCTTCCTGATAGAGGCGGCTCGAGACCTCGATCTCGGCCATCTCCTCGCGGCTGGGGACGCTGACCTTGAGCGCTTCCTCGACCGCCTTCTCTTCTTCCTTGGTGGGATTGAGAAGGTCGATCCAGACGGCGTTGGCGGCGTACTTGGCGCTGTCGTCCTTGACGATCCCCCCGGCCCCCACGCGGTACGTTCGGATCATTCACGCCCCCGCAGACTGTACCTAGCGCGCGGACCTACCCCCATTTGTGGCTTGAGGCAAGGCCATCTATAGTCTCGCCGCTCCACTAGGGGGAGCCGGGCAAGCCTCGATGCAGGCGGCGCGGCTGAGAGGTCCAGAGAGGACGACCCCAAGAACCTGATCCGGCTCGTACCGGCGTAGGGAATAGTGCCGATGACGCCAGCTTCCGAATACTTCGGCGGCTCCGGGGGACTTGCCTGGGGCGACAACGTGCCCGCCACCCCCCCCGGCGAGAGCATCCCGCCGGTGCACATCCACGACGCGCGCGTCGAGTTCGGCTCGGACAGCGTGCGCAAAGGTGCTCTGTTTGCCGGGCTCGAGGCCGAGTTCGCCGCCGGCGTGTTCACCAGCATCCTCGGCTCGTCGGGCGTCGGCAAGTCGAGCCTGTTGCGCCTGATCGCCGGCTTGCCGCCGCGGCGCGGCACGGCGACCGGCGCGGTGACCGACGGCGACGGCAAGCCGCTGACCGGGCGCGTCGTGTACATGGACCAGCGCGACCTCCTGCTGCCGTGGCTGTCGGTGCTGGACAACGTGCTGCTCGGCGCGCGGCTGCGCGGCGAGCCGTGCCAGCGCGGCCGCGCCCTTGGGCTGCTGGCGGCGGTCGGACTTTCGGGCTGGGAGGACGCGCGCCCCGACGTGCTGTCGGGCGGCATGCGCCAGCGCGCGGCGCTCGCCCGCACGCTAATGGAGGACCGCCCCATCGTGCTGATGGACGAGCCGTTCTCGGCGGTGGACGCCATCACGCGCCTGACGCTGCAGGATCTGTCGGCGCGCATGCTGGCGGGACGCACGGTGATCCTGGTGACGCACGACCCGATCGAGGCGCTGCGCCTGGGCCACCAAGTGCAGGTGCTGGCGGGCTCGCCGGCGTGGCTCGACCCGCCGGTGGCGCCGCCGGGCGTGCCGCCGCGCGACCCCGCCGACCCGGCGTTGGTCGGCTTGTA
>VGER01000013.1 GCA_016869235.1 Alphaproteobacteria bacterium
GCCGTGGCGGCATTGGCGGCCGGCGGCGCCAGCTTGAGGTTGTCGCAGGCGATCTCGGCCAGCGTGCGCTTCGGGCTGCCCGCGGTCACGCGCGCCGGGCGCTCGTTGGCGCCGTGCTCGAACACCATGCGGTAGTACGGAGCGGCCTGATCCATGCGGCCCTGCGCCTGGTACGCGGTGGCGAGGTTGAGCTCGTAGTACGGCTCATTGGGCATCTCACGCATGGCCCCTTCGTAGTAGCGCGCGGTGGCGGCGGCGTCGCTGTTGTTGAAGGCGCGATAGCCGGGGCTCGTCCAGCGCGTGTTGTAACGCTCGGCGCAGCCCGCGACGGCAAGCAGCATCATGCCCAAGGGGACGACGCTCGGTACGGCGCGGAGCGGTCGGGCCAGGGGTTGAGCCAAGGTACGCGCACCGGCGAGGACCATTCTCCACGGGGCCTGCATCGGGACCTCTTTGACTGGGAGGGTTGGGACGTCGAGCGCCGGCAATGTCTTTGCGCACCGTGGCGCGGGCGTGGCGCAACCAAGGCGTAGGCGTGGCTGTACCATGGCAAGAAAAAGCCCACCGGACCATGGGGCAACACCCGATGTGCCGGTGGGCCAAAGCTCTGACTAAGCGGGCGTCTCAGCGGGTCTGCGCCTCGCGTTCGAACCGGGCGCGCAGCTCCTGGCGCGTGCGCTCCTCCCAGCCGGGGCCCAGCAGCCCGTCGATGCCGTAGACCTGCACCGCATTGATGGCCAGCGCGAAGCCGAGGCCCAGCATCGGCCAGACGACCCACCAGTGGCCGTCCCAGCTCATCAGGTTGATGACGAACAGGACGGTGACGATGACGCCGAAGACGGTGGCCCGGCGCTGGAAGCCGCGCATGCGATAGACGCGCCGGCGGATGGTGCGCTCGTCCTCGTCGGCGCGCTTCATACGCTCGGCGATCTCGCGCTCGGCCCACTCGCGGCGCTCCGTGAACCAAGTGCGCCAGCGCCGCAGGCGCCCGCCGAACGTCTCGGCGACGCCTTCGGCGCCCAGGGTCTTCACCGCCTGCAGGGCGAGCAGCAAGCAGATGGCGAGCGCAGGCCAAACGAAACACACGTCGAGGTCGGCCGACAGAACGTTGATGAGGAACAGGAAGAGGATCGCCAATCCGCCGTACACCATGTTGCGGTACAGGCGCTTGATGTTGCCGAGCTCGTATTCGGCCTTCTCCTCGGGCGTGCGCGGCACGCGCGCGGCGCGGCGGCGGCGCTCGCGCTCGTCTTCCTTTTCGGCCCAGCGGTCGTGGCGGCGCTGGTTACGCTCGAAATGGCGCTCGCGGTGGCGACCCCAGCCGTGCTGGTGCTGCTCCCAGCGGCGCTGCCAGTCGCGCTTCTCGGCCTGGCGCGCGGCGCGCGCCGGATTGAGCAAGTAAACGCTGACTTGGTCGCCGGCGAGGGTGCGGGTGCCTTCAGCGGCAAAGCTCCCTACCACGGCGCCGCGCGCCTGCTCGTACACCGCGCCCGAGATGAACACGTCGCCCGGCTCGCCGAGCATGCGCAGGGCGTCGGCGTGCGAGACAGCACTGCCGGACACGACGCCTTAGCGGCGCTCGACCTAGCCCATGGCCACGCTGGCGCGGACGTCAACCTGGTCACCTTCGCCGAGGCCCTTGTTGCGCTCGTCGAGAGAGTCCTGCAGGGCCACCGCGGCGGAAACCGCGTCGGTGGCGGAGGTGAAGGTGGCGCGGAATACGTCGCCGGCCGCGTCGGCGAGGGTACCGCCGTGTTTGCCCGCGAGCGCCTCGAAGGCCTCCCGCAGCTGCGCGACCGAGCGGCTTGCCTGCTGGCTGGAATCCGTGCGCAGCCGTTCGAGGTCTACGACTTCGGCGCTGACGACGGCGGCCATGCTGGTGCCGCCGGACGGCTCAAATGTCCGGGATTCCGCGGGTGACGTGGCCATGGTCCTCCCCCCTCCAGGGTGGTGCGCTCCTGCGGCGCAAAAGCGGCTAGTTTTATGCATATGGGAAGGGGTGGGGCGGCTCGCAACACCCCGGCCGCGAAGGCTCCGGACCGGCCGACAAGTGCGGCACGCCGCCGCAGTAAGGAGTGATTCGCAGGTGGCCCGCGCCTGCACTGCCCTTATATTGCGGCTGAGGCGCTGCCGCTGGATACCATGGACTACCGCAAGCATTTAGCCGAGAAGTTGGAGGGCTTGAGGAAGGAAGGACGCTACCGCGTCTTCGCCGATCTCGCCCGCCAGGCGGGACGCTTCCCGCGCGCCACGCGCTGGCGTCCCGACGGCCCGACCCACGAAGTCATCGTGTGGTGCTCCAACGACTACCTCGGCATGGGCCAGCACCCGGTGGTGCTCGACGCTATGCGCACGGCGGTCGACGAAGTCGGCGCCGGGGCCGGCGGCACCCGCAACATCTCCGGCACGAGCCACTATCACGTGCTGCTCGAACGCGAGCTCGCCAACCTGCACGGCAAGGAGGCAGCACTGCTGTTCAGCTCCGGCTACAACGCCAACGAGGCGGCGCTGTCGACGCTCGGGCGCCTGCTGCCGGGCTGCATCATCTTCTCCGACGAGCACAACCACGCCTCGATGATCGAGGGCATCCGCCACTCCAAGGCGGAGAAGCGCATCTTCCGCCACAACGACGCCGGGCACCTAGAAGAGTTGCTGCGCGCCGCCGACGCGGACGCGCCCAAGATCATCGCGCTCGAGTCGGTGTACTCGATGGAGGGCGATGTCGCGCCGCTCGCCGCCGTCGTGCGTCTGGCCGAGCGCTTCGGCGCGCTCACCCACCTCGACGAGGTGCACGCCGTTGGCCTTTACGGCCACCGTGGCGCCGGCATTGCCGAGCGCGAGGGCCTGATGAGTCGCTTCGACATCATCAACGGAACGCTCGGCAAGGCGTTCGGGGTCGGCGGCGGCTACATCGCCGGCCCGGCCGAGATGATCGACGCCGTGCGCAGTTTCGCGCCTGCATTTATTTTCTCGACCTCGCTGTCGCCGGTGGTCGCTGCTGGTGCGCTGGCCTCAGTGCAATATGTGCGTGCCCACAACGAGCTGCGCGAGAAGCACCAGGAACGCGCCCGCCGCCTGCGCGAGCTGTTCCACCAATACGCGTTGCCCGTGATGGACACCGAGACGCACATCGTGCCAGTGATGGTCGGCGACCCGCGCTGCTGCAAGGAAGGCTCGGACCTGCTGCTCGAGCAGTACAGTATCTACGTGCAGCCGATTAACTTCCCCACCGTGCCGCGCGGCAAGGAGCGCTTCCGCTTCACGCCGTCACCCCTTCATACCGATCAGATGATGCACGCGCTCGCCGGCGCCCTGAACGACTTGTGGACGCGCATGCACCTCGAGCGGGCGGCCTAGCCCTCGTGCCTCGCGAGCGCGGCACCTCCGGCAAAGAGTATCTCGTCGAGTTCATCGTCCAAGGCGCCTATGTGCGCGTCGCGGCCATCGATCCGGACACAGGCACGGAGGCGATCGCTGTCGGCGCCGCCTCCGCCTCCAAGGAAGAGCTGAGGCGCCTCGCGGTCCGCAAGCTCGAGTACGTCCTCGCCAAGAAGAAAGGCGAGCCGCCCAAGGGCGACCGCGGCGAGCTCGTCTAGGCGACAGCTTTCGCCGCTTCCGGTTCCTGCTGCTGCTTCTCCCACAGCGCGGCGTAGCGGCCGCCGGCGCGGAGCAGCTCCTCATGGCTGCCGCGCTCGACAATGCGGCCTTCCTCCAGCACCAGGATCTGGTCGGCGTGCACCACGGTCGACAGGCGGTGCGCGATGATCAGCGTGGTGACGCCGCGCGACACCTCCCGCAAGTTCTCCTGGATCGAGCGCTCGGTGCGCGTGTCGAGCGCCGAGGTCGCCTCGTCGAACAGAAAATTGCGCGGCTGCTTGAGGATGACGCGGGTGATGCCGACACGCTGCTCCTCGCCACCCGACAGCTTCAGGCCGCACTCGCCGACGACGGTGTCGTAGCCATCCGGTAGCGCCGCGATAAAGTCGTGGATGTGCGCCATGTGTGCCGCCCGCTCGATGTCGGCCCGGGTGGAATTCTCGGTGGCGAAGGCGATGTTGCGGACCAGGCTATCTGTTGAACAGCACGGTATCCTGCGGCACCACCCCGATGGCTCCACGCAGCGAGCGCACCGTCGCCCGCCGCACATCCTGGCCGTCCACCGTTATGGTGCCGCCGGTCGGCTCGTAGAAGCGGAACAGCAGGCGTCCGACGGTGGTCTTCCCCGAACCCGTGGTGCCCACCAGAGCGGTGCTGCTGCCGGCCGGCACCGTGAAAGTCACCTTCTGCAGGATCGGCCGGCGCGGATCGTAGGCGAAGTCCACGTCGCGGAACTCGATGTGCCCGCTGCGCACGGTGATCGGCGTGGCGCCCGGTCCGTCGGCGATCTCCGGCACCTCGTGCAAGAGCTCGGTCAGGTTCTCGATGTTCACCAGCGCCTGGCTGATTTCGCGATAGAACTGCCCCATGCGGTCGAGCGGCAGCAGCACCTGCATCAGGTAGGTGTTGACCAGCACCAGGCCGCCGACCGTGATCTCGCCAGCCATGCTTCGGCGCGCGGCGCTCCACAGCATCGTGGTGAGCCCGGCGCCCATTACCAACGCCGGCAGCACGCCGCCGAGGGTGCGCCAGCGGAACTGCAGAAGCCCCAGCTCCTTCCACTTCTTCAGGCCCTCGGCGAGGCGCGCCAGCACATGGCGTTCGGCGCCGAAGTACTTCACCGTCTCGTAATTCAGCAGGCCGTCGACCGCCTTGATCTGCGTCTGGGTGAACTGCGCGTTGGTGTTGCGCTGCAGCGGCGCCTGCCGGTCGGCGCTCAAGCCGACGACCACTCCGTACACCACCACAGTCGCGACGATCACCGCCGTGTAGATCGCATCCAGGCGCGTCGTCAGTACCCACGACACGACGCCGAGCTGCAACACGAGCGGCAGCACGATCATCAGCACCGAGTTCTGCAGCACGCTCAGTCCGCCCATGCCACGGCGGATGGTCTCGGTGACCTGGCCGGTCTTGCGCGCGACGTGGTAGCGCAAGCCGAGCGCGTGCGCGTGCGTGCCGCAGCGAAAGAGCACGCTGCGGTTCAGGCAGTTCTGCACCGGCCACGCCACCATCATGCCGACCTCGCTGACGATGCGGCCCACCGTGAACACGATGCCGTAGGCGAGCAATAGCGCGCCGGCCGTGGCTATCACGCCCGCCGGTGCGCTGTTCGATTTCCTGGACGAGCACGCGGTGCCCGCCACGCCGCTAGCGTTTGCGGGGAAGCACCACCCAACGCACGGTCCGGCGGCGCTCCAACGCCGGCCATCGCGCGACGTGCTCGATCGCCACTTCGCCGCCGACGAGATCGTCACGCGGTACGAGCCGGGCCGCGCCAAGACCTGGGAGTCGATGGGACGCCCGCATCGCCTGCTGGGCTGCTATCGCCTGGCGCTCCACCTCGAGGCGCGCGGCGATGTCACGTTGTTGACCGCATCGCTCAGCTATGCGCCGCCCACCGATGCGTTCGGCGGCCTGCTCGCGCGGCTTGTGAGCGCGGGCTACGCCAAGTGGTGCACCACACGTGTGATCAACATGGCCGTCGCCTGGTCCGAGCGCCGGGAGTTCGCGGCCCAGCGGCAGTTTGCGTGACGCCACCTAATCTTACGCCGGAACCCCCGGGGGTATTGCGGACCATGAACGAGAACAATCATGCGCAAACGCACACAGCACTTGGCACGCCAGCTGCGCCGCAAGTCCACCGGGCATTTCCGTTCGCGGTCGCAGTCGACAGCAGCGAAGCCCAGCTCGACTCGCTGCAGAAGCTCCTTGCAGCCCGCGGCATCGGACTTCTGCGCGCGCATACTGCCGCGGACGGCCTGGCGCTGGCGCAGCTGCACGTTCCTGACCTGATCGTCGCGGCGCTGAGCGTGCGCGGGCTCAGCACCCTGGATTTTCTGGTCGCCGCCAAGGCCGACCAACGTCTCGCGCGCGTGCCCTTCGTCGTCTTGAGCGGGGCGCCCGCGCATGCCGATCACCAGCGCCGGCACTGCATGTCGCTGGGTGCCGACGCCTTCCTCTACCGAAAGGAGTAAGGACAGAGCGGACGAGTTGGCGGCGACTCTTTTCGAGCTCGCGCCGTTGCAGCACGCGGCGTAGCGGGCGCCGCCGAAGTTTCCACGCGCCCCCCGACCCTGGTGGGGGGAGGGCAGAGGCCGAAGGGCGCGTGGTATCGAGTGCTGCTAGCGGTCGGTGAGACGGCGGCGGCCGGCGAACTCACCCTTGGCGAAATCGTGCGGGGCGAAGTCGATCGGCGCACCATGCGCACTGGTGCTGCGGAAACCGTGCAGAAGCTTGTTGACCAGTCGGGCGATGGCTCGTGCCATGGATGTCTCGTCGGGTATGCGTACTAAGCCTGCGCTTACCTAAATCTGCTCACTGGCGCTCAAAATCCATTTCGTATTCGAGCGGCCGCGCGACACGAAACCCCGCCGCGAATCGTCTGCGCGAGCGCTTGTTGCGCACGACTCATCTCCTGTCGTACCGGGGCCACCGCCCGCAACGAATGCGCGGTGGGGCCCAACTTCGCATTGCATTTGTGTCGATGTGACGCCCGTCACACAAAAGCGTGAGCGGGGCCGTCGCGAACCGGGTGGGGCGCGCCTGCCGGGCCGGTGTCGGACCCTCCTTGCAACACCGCACAAGCCCTAGCTTTTGGCCCTTTCCCTAGCGGGAGGTTGGTAGGCGGGGGCGACATATGGTATGAAGGCGTTCGTTCGACGTTCACCCGTAAGTACTTGTCATGGCCCCAGAAAAGGCCCCCCACGCGCTCGCGCCGGAGATCGTCGCGCTGGCGTCAGACCACGGCGGCTTCGAGCTCAAGGAGCTGCTGAAGAAGGAGCTGGCGGCCAAGGGCTACAAGCTCCTCGACCTTGGCACCAACTCGTCCGCGGCGGTCGACTACCCCGATTACGGCCTGGCGCTGGCCGAGGCCATTGCGTCGGGTCAGGCGAGCCGCGGCATCGGCATCTGCGGCAGCGGCGTCGGCATCTCCATTGCCGCCAACCGGCGCGCCGGCGTTCGCGCGGCGTTGGTCAGCGATTCCCTGACGGCGCGCCTGTGCCGGCAGCACAACGACGCCAATGTCCTCTGCCTTGGCGCCCGCACCACCGGGGTGGATGTCGCTAAGGACTGCGTGCACGCGTTTCTGTCGACGCAGTTCGAGGGTGGGCGTCATGTCCGCCGCGTCGAGAAGCTGGGCTGAGGGCACGGCCATGGGGCGTCCCCTGTCGAGCGGCGTCGAGCGTCGCACCCCGTTCTTCGACGCCGACCTCGCGCGCGACGACCCCGAGGTCTTCGCCGCCATCGAAGGCGAGATCGGCCGTCAACAGGACGAGATCGAGCTGATCGCGTCGGAGAACATCGTCAGCCCCGCCGTGCTGCAGGCACAGGCCTCGGTGCTCACCAACAAGTACGCGGAAGGCTATCCGGGCAAGCGCTACTACGGCGGCTGCGAGCACGTGGACGTGGTCGAGAA
Organism: Alphaproteobacteria bacterium; assembly: GCA_016869235.1. Taxonomy (GTDB): domain Bacteria; phylum Pseudomonadota; class Alphaproteobacteria; order UBA2966; family CAIVPW01; genus CAIVPW01. Next base: position 7,517 of record VGER01000013.1, read on the forward strand.
CCTCGCCATCGAGCGCGCCAAGAAGCTGTTCGGCTGCGCCTTCGCCAACGTGCAGCCGCATTCCGGCAGCCAGGCCAACCAGGGCGTGCTTAACGCGCTGTTCAAGCCGGGCGACACCATCATGGGCATGTCGCTCGCCGCGGGCGGCCACCTGACCCACGGCGCGCCGCCCAACCAGTCGGGCAAGTGGTTCCATTCCGTGCAGTACGGCGTGCGCCGGCAGGACGCGCGCATCGACTTCGACGAGGTGGAGGCGCTCGCCAAGCAGCACAAGCCGAAGCTGATCATCGCCGGCGGCTCGGCCTATCCGCGCCAGATCGACCACCAGAAGTTCCGCCAGGTCGCCGATCAGGTCGGCGCGCTGCTGATGGTGGACATGGCGCACTACGCAGGGCTGGTCGCGGCGGGACTGCATCCCAGCCCGTTCCCGCACGCCCACGTGGCGACGACGACGACGCACAAGACCCTGCGCGGACCGCGCGGCGGCATGATCCTCACCAACGACGAGGACATCGCCAAGAAGGTCAACTCGGCGATCTTCCCCGGCATCCAGGGCGGCCCGCTGATGCACGTCATTGCCGGCAAGGCGGTGGCCTTCAAGGAAGCGCTGCATCCGTCGTTCAAGGATTACGCCGCGGCGGTGATCGCCAACGCGCGCGTGATGGCGGAAACGCTTTCGGTGCGCGGCCTCGACATCGTCTCCGGCGGCACCGACACGCATCTTCTGCTGGTCGCTCTGCGGCCGAAGAAGCTGACCGGCAAGGCGGCCGAGGTGACGCTGGGCAACGCGCACATCACCTGCAACAAGAACGGCATTCCGTTCGATCCGGAGAAGCCGACCGTCACCTCGGGGGTACGGCTCGGCAGTCCGGCGGGGACCACCCGCGGCTTCGCTCAGCCGGAGTTCCGCGACATCGGCCGTCTCATTGCCGACGTGCTCGACGGCTTGGCGGCCCATCCCGACAATAACAAGGCCGCCGAGGACAAGGCGCGCGCGGAGGTGCTCGCCCTGTGCAAGCGCTTCCCGATCTATTCCGACTTGAGCTGGTGGCGGCGCTCCGCGTCGCGAGGGTGAACGGGGGAGACTCAACATGCGCTGTCCGTTTTGCGGCAACGCCGACACGCAGGTGAAGGACTCGCGGCCGACCGAGGACAATGCCTCGATCCGCCGCCGGCGTTTCTGCCCCACGTGCGGCTCGCGCTTCACCACTTTCGAGCGCATCCAGTTGCGCGAGCTCACCGTGGTGAAGAAGACCGGCCAGCGCGTGCCGTTCGACCGCGACAAGCTGATGCGCTCCATCTTGATCGCCACACGCAAGCGGCCGGTCGAGCACGAGCGCATCGAGCGGATGGTGAGCGGCATCGCCCGCCGCCTGGAGAGCCTCGGCGAGTCCGCGATCCAGTCGAGCGTGATCGGCGAGATGGTGATGGATGCGCTCTCCAACCTCGACCAGGTCGCCTATGTGCGCTTTGCCTCGGTGTATCGCAACTTCCGCGAAGCGCGCGACTTCGAGACCTTCGTGGGCGAGTTGAGTGGCGACTCCGACAGCTGATCCGCGCGACCCGGACCATATGCGCGCGGCGTTGCGCCTGGCCCGCCGCGGCCTGGGGCGCGTGTGGCCGAATCCCGCCGTCGGCTGCATTCTGGTCAAGGACGGTCTGGTGGTGGGGCGGGGCTGGACCCAGCCCGGCGGACGCCCCCATGCGGAAACCGAGGCGCTGAAACGCGCCGGCGCCGCCGCGCGCGGCGCCACCGCCTACGTAAGCCTCGAGCCGTGCGCGCACCGCAACCAGGCGACGCCGCCGCAGCCCGCCTGCGCCGAGGCGCTCGCCAAGGCCGGGGTCAAACGCGCCGTCATCGCCTGCCGCGATCCCGATCCGCGCACCAACGGCCGTGGCATCAACATGTTGCAGAAGGCCGGCGTCGAGGTGATCGAAGGACTCTCGGAATCGGAAGCCAGGTCGATCAACGCCGGCTTCCTGTTGCGCGTGACGAGCGGCCGGCCGCTCGTCACCTTGAAGGTCGCGTCGTCCCTGGACGGACGCATCGCCACCGGCTCGGGCGAATCCAAATGGATCACCGGCGAGCCCGCGCGCGCCCAGGCGCACGCGCTCCGTGCCCGTCACGACGCGGTGGTGGTCGGCTCCGGAACGGTGCTCGCTGACGATCCCGAGCTGACCTGCCGCCTGCCCGGGCTCGGCGATCGCTCGCCGGTGCGGGTGATCTTCGATGGCCGCTTGCGCGCGCCGCTGACCGCCAAGGTGGTGGCGAGCGCCCGCACGACGCCGACCTGGATCGTCACGTTGCTCCATGCCGACCCGGCGCGGCAAAAGGCGTTCACCGCTGCCGGAGTGACCTTGATCCAGGTTGCCGGCGGTCGGGAGGGCCATCCGGATCCGAAGGCGGCGTTCGCGGCGCTGGCGGGGAAGGGCATCACCCGCGTGCTGGTCGAAGGCGGACGCCACCTGACCGCGGCGTTGCTGCGCGACGGTCCGATCGACCGAATGGTGTGGTTCCGGGCGCCCATGCTGCTCGGCGGCGACGGCATGCCCGCCGCGGAGTCCTTCGGCCTGACGAAGTTGGACGAGGCGCCGCGCTTCCGGCGCGAGGGAACCGCAACCGCCGGCGAAGATCTTGTCGAGATGTATAAGTCGCAGTGACGGGCAAGGCGCTATGAAGCGCCGCCGCCGGGCCGCCTGATGTTCACTGGCATCGTCACGCACATCGGCAGCGTGCGGCGCGTCGCCGCCGGCGCCGGGGGGGCACGGTTCGAGATCGCCGCCGACGTCGGCACGATGCCGGTCGGCGCGTCCATTGCCTGCTCCGGGGTCTGCCTTACGGTGGTGGAGCGGGCGCCCGGCTGGTTCGGCGTCGAGGCGTCGGCCGAAACCTTGTCCAAGACCACGGCGAGCGGCTGGCGGGACGGGACGCGGCTCAACCTCGAGAGGCCCCTCAAGGTCGGCGACGAGCTCGGCGGCGGCTTCGTGCTGGGACACGTGGACGCAGTCGCCGGCGTCGTTGCCCGCCGGGGGGACGGCGACTCGGTGCGCCTGACGGTGCAAGGACCGGCCTCCCTGCGCCACCTGTTCGCGCCGAAAGGGTCCGTCACCCTGGACGGCGTCGCCCTCACCATCAATGAGGTGGACGGCGCGCACTTTGGGGTAAATATCATCCCCCACACCCTGGCGGTCACCACGCTGGGGCAGGTTGCCATCGGCGACCGCCTCAACCTGGAAGCAGACCCGCTGGCGCGCTATGTCGCCCGCATCGCCGAGGTCCAACGGGGCACGTAGGATTCATGGAGCTGTCGCGCACCACGCGTCTCGCGCCCATCGAGGACATCATTGCCGATGTCCGCGCCGGCAAGTTCGTCGTCGTCGTCGATGACGAGAGCCGCGAGAACGAGGGCGACCTCATCATCGCCGCCGAGCGCGCCGACGCCGCCGCCATCAACTTCATGGCGCGGTTCGGCCGCGGCCTCATCTGCCTGCCGCTGACGCGCCAGCGCGTCGAGGAGCTCGAGCTGCCCCTGATGGCGCCGCGCAACCTCAGCCGCCATCAGACGGCGTTCACCGTCTCGATCGAGGCGCGGGAGGGCGTCACGACCGGAATCTCGGCCGCCGACCGCGCCCAGACTATCGCCGTCGCCATCGGCGCCGGCAACCGCAAGGCCGGCAAGGACGACATCCATTCGCCTGGGCACGTCTTCCCGCTGGTGGCGAGCGACGGCGGCGTGCTGGTGCGCGCCGGCCACACCGAAGGGGCCGTCGACCTTGCGCGCCTCGCCGGATTCATTCCAGCCGGCGTGATCTGCGAGATCATGAACGACGACGGCTCGATGGCGCGGTTGCCTCAGCTGCTCGACTTCGCCGCCAAGCATGGCCTCAAGGTCGGCAGCATCGCCGACCTCATCGCCTACCGCCGCCTCCACGACGTCATTGTCCGCCGCGCCCTGGAGACCGAGATGAACAGCCGCTACGGCGGCACGTTCCGGATGGTGGTGTACGTCAACACGGTGGAATACGCCGAGCACCTGGCGCTGGTGAAGGGCGACCTGCGCGCCCCCGGCAGGGGCCCGGTTCTGGTGCGCATGCACGGCGTCAACGTGCTCACCGACCTTCTCGGCGCCGAGGGACCGCGCGACGCGCTGCTGCACGAGGCGATGCGCATGATCGGCGAGGAGGGGCGCGGCGTCATCGTGCTGATCCGCGAGCCGCGCGCGACGGCGCTGTCCGACGGCTTGTGCGTCAAGCGCGGCGACCGGCCCGAGCGGCACGAGTTGCGCGAGTACGGTATAGGCGCGCAGATCCTGCTCGATCTCGGCGTGCACGAGATGGTGCTGCTGTCGAATTCCCACCGCACGCCCATCGGCCTCGACGGCTACGGCCTGTCGATCGTCGGCGAGCGCCGCATTCCGCTGGCCACCTGAGTCATGGTTTCCGTCGGTGGCGACAACATCATGGTCATCCAGGCGCGTTTCTACGACGACATTGCCGACGAGATGTTGCGCGGCGCCACGGCGGTGCTTGCCGCGGCCAACGCCAAGCACACGGTGGTGACCGTGCCGGGCTGTCTCGAGATCCCGGCGGCGCTCACCTTCGTGCTTCGCGGCGATGAGATGCGCCCCGGCGGCCGGCCGACCTACGACGGCTACGTGGCGCTGGGTTGCGTCATCCGCGGCGAGACCGATCACTACGAATACGTGGCGGGAGAGTGCATGCGCGGCCTCTCCTATGCGGTACGCCACCACGGCATTGCCCTCGGCAACGGCGTGCTTACCTGCAACACATACGAGCAGGCATGGGAGCGCGCGCAGGTGGCCAACGGCGACAAGGGTGGGATCGCGGCGCGCGCGGCATTGGCGATGATGGCGCTGCGCCGCACGCTGACGTCGCCCCAGGGCGCCACGCCCAAGAGCGCCACGCCATGAACGTCGCCGCTCCGCGCGAAGCGTCCGAACGGGAGCTGTTGCACCGGCGCAGCGTCGCGCGCCTGGTGGCGGTGCAGGCGCTCTACCAGATCGAATTCGGCGGCGGCCGTCCCGACGAGGTCATCGCCGAGTTCGTCGATCATCGTTTCGGCGCGGAGATCGACGGGGCTCGCCTGGGCGAGGCGGATGCCGACTTCTTTCGCGCCTTGGTGCGCGGCGGGGCAGGGCGCCAGGACGAGCTCGACGCGCTCCTCAAGGGCTCGCTGAGCAAGGCGCGCGAGCCGTCGCGTCTCGATGGCATCTTGAGAGCGCTGCTGCGCGCCGCCGCCTTCGAGCTGCTCGCCCGCAAGGACGTCCCCGCACGCGTCGTCATCGCCGAGTACCTCGACGTCGCGCACGCGTTCTTCACCGGTCCCGAGCCCAAGCTCGTCAACGGCGTGCTCGACAACCTCGCCCGGCACCTGCGCCCCAGCGAGATAACCTAGCCAGGCCGTGCAGCGTCGCGGCGAATTCGAGCTGATCGCACAGGTCTTCGCGCCGCTTGCCAAGATCGGCGCGAGCCCGCTCGCGTCCTCATTCGGCTTGGGCGACGACGCGGCGCTGGTGCGTCCGCCCCCGGGCATGGAACTGGTGGTGTCCGCCGACGCCATGGTGCGCGGCATCCATTTCGACGAGCGCACCGACCCGGGCGACGTCGGCCGCAAGCTGCTGCGCGTCAACCTGTCCGACCTCGCCACCAAGGGCGCCATGCCGGTCGCTTATCTGCTGGTCGCCGGATGGCCGGCCGACGTCGGCGACGAGTGGATCAACCGCTTCGCGGCCGGCCTCGCCGAGGACCAGGCCACCTACAAGCTGCCGCTCATCGGCGGCGACACCATCGCCATGCCTTCGGACCTGGTGTTGTCCGTCACCATCTTCGGCCACGTGCCGAGCGGCACGATGCTGCGCCGCGGCGGCGCTCAGCTCGGCGACTACGTATATGTGTCCGGCACCATCGGCGATGCGCGCCTCGGGTTGCTGGTGGCGCACGACAAGCTGGCGTTGCCGGCGGAGGACGCGGCGTTCCTGCGCGCGCGTCTCGACCGGCCCAATCCCCGCCTGCGCCTGGGTCAGGATCTGCGCACGGTAGCGCACGCCGCCATCGACGTCTCCGATGGCGTGCTGGCCGACCTCGGTCACATCTGCGAGCAGTCCGGCGTCGGCGCCGTCGTCAACGAGGCGGCGCTGCCGCTCTCCGCCGCGGCCCAGCGCGCCTTGGCCGCCGTTCCCGGCGAACGGCCGGGCCTCGCGGCGTTCGGCGATGACTACGAGATCCTGTTCACCGTCGCACCCGGCGACGTGTCGCGGCTGGAGGCCTTGGCGACGCGCATCAACCTGCCGCTGACGCGCATCGGCCGCATCGCGTCCGAACCGGGCGTGCGGGTGGTGGATGCTGCGGGGCGCGAAGTCCGTGTCGAGAAAAGGGGCTTTCAGCACTTCTAGGGCCAGAGCCCCCCGTCCGGCGGCCTGGTCCCTGCTGGTTTCCAAGGCCCTGCCTTCCGGGGATAATGCGGCCACCATGCGGATGATCGTCATCACGGTGGGCCTGCTCGTCTTCTTCATCGGAGGATTGGCGGCGGTCACCTGGGTCCTCTCCAACTTCGAGGACCTCTCGGACGGCAAGTCGGAAGTGGTGCTGGTCAAGGGCTTCGTCCCCCTCGACAACCTCTCCTACCCCGTGAGCTCGGGCGCCGTTCTCGACCACTACGTGGCCGTGGACCTTCGCCTCGAGATCAACGACGTCCGCCGCGAGGCGGAGATCACCGCCATGATGCCGCGCATCCGCGACGAGATCGTCCGCGACGACCACCGTGCCTGGCCGCGGCACGCCGATGGGGTAGACAGCATCGACCTCGCGCGCGTCAAAGAACGTGCCAAGGGCAGCGCCAACAAAGTCCTGGGCGGCGAAGTGGTGACGCGCGTGCTGATCACCCGCGTGGCTCGCCTGGTCGCCTGACCTGTCCGACCGGACTACCGGGCGCGACCTAGGCTGAAGGGGCAATTGCCCCGCCCGCGCCAGCCTCGCTAAACCTTGGCGGCGAGCCTCGGAAAACTAGAACAACAAGAAGTGGGCCGCCGTGTCTGCCCTTATCCATATCGGCTACCACAAGACCGGAACGACCTGGCTGCAGGAGCGCTTCTTCGGCAGGGACCCGATCTTTCGGGTCATCGCCACCCATCCGGCGATCGACGCCGCCATCGTCCGCCCGAACAGCCTCGATTTCGATCCTGCCAAGGCGCTGAGCGACCTGGGCGCGGGCTCCAATGCCGCCAAGGCGTCGACCGGCATCCCGGTGATGTCCTCGGAGATCCTGTCGGGGAATCCGTTCACCGGCGCGCGCGAGAGCCACGTGATTGCCCACCGCCTGCGGGCGATGTTCCCGGACGCCCGCGTCCTCATCACGGTGCGCAATCAGATGGCGATGCTGTCGTCGTTCTATAAGCAGTACGTGCGCTTCGGCGGGCGGCTCGGCCATCGCGACTTCTTCCTCGCCAAGCCGGAGATCGAGTACTACGGCTTCGAGGCGCGACACCTGCAGTACGACCGCCTGATCGACCTCTACGCGGGCCTGTTTCCCAAGGGGAACGTCTCGGTGATGCTGTACGAGGACTTCAGCCGCGGGCCGGCCGCGTTCTGCCAGCAGATCGCCGATTTCGCCAATGGCGGTCCGGCCAAGATCCAGCCGGTCGACTCGCGGCCGCGCGGCGTCAGCGCCTCGGCCCAGATCCTGCCGGTGCTGCGGCAGATCAACCGCTTCCGCGCCGGGCCGTTGAACGCGACGCCCTGCCTGTCGCTCGGCTGGCTGTCGTACAAGGCCTACCGCGCCGTCGAGAAGCTCGACGTCCAGTCCCAGGCGCGCTGGGGTAGGCGGTCGGACGGCAGCCTCGGAGAGTTCATCCGCGAGCGCTTTGCCGACAGCTATCGTTCCAGCAACGCCAAGCTTGCGGCCCTGCTCAAGCGCGACCTCGCTCCGCTGGCGTACCCGGTTTAGGCGGCTCCCCGCCGCCACCCCTCGGCTCGGGCCTTGCGGCAACAAGGCCTGCGGGCGCGTTTGCCTTCGGCCACTAACTCTGGCATAAGGCGCCGCGACTTTTCGGTTCTTCGCGCTTCCGGGCGCCGCGCGAAACCTTTGTAGTCCCACAACTTATCCTACGACGAGGGGATGACGACATGACCGTGTTGCCGATGCATTGGCTCGCCATTGCTGCCGGTGCGTTCGCCGTTGCTTACGCCGTCTATGCCAGCCGCGCGGTGCTCGCCGCAGACTCGGGCACCGACCGCATGCGCGAGATCTCGCACGCCGTACAGGTAGGCGCGGGCGCGTACCTGAACCGCCAGTACCGCACCATCGGCATGGTCGGCGCCGTCATCTTCGTCATCTCGGGCTTCGCGCTCGACTGGTATTCAGCGTTCGGCTTCCTGATCGGCGCCGTGCTGTCGGGCGCGGCCGGCTACATCGGCATGAACGTCTCGGTGCGCGCCAACGTGCGCACCGCCCAGGCGGCCTCCAAGGGCTTGCAGCAGGGTCTCGACGTCTCGTTCCGCGCCGGCTCGGTCACGGGCATGCTCGTCGCCGGCCTCGCGCTGCTCGCGGTGGCCGTCTACTACGCCGTGCTGATCTGGGCCGGTCTCGACACGCGCGCGATCGTCACCGCGCTCGTCGCCCTCGGCTTCGGCGGCTCGCTGATCTCGATCTTCGCCCGTCTCGGCGGCGGCATCTTCACCAAGGGCGCCGACGTCGGCGCCGACCTCGTCGGCAAGGTCGAGGCGGGCATTCCCGAGGATGATCCGCGCAACCCGGCCGTTATCGCCGACAACGTCGGCGACAACGTCGGCGACTGCGCCGGCATGGCCGCCGACCTGTTTGAGACCTACGCGGTGACGCTGGTCGCCACCATGGTGCTCGGCTCGATCTTCTTCACCGGGGCACAGGCCGAGATGATGATGGCCCTGCCGCTTGCCATCGGCGGGGTGTGCATCTTCACCTCGGTGATAGGCACGTTCTTCGTCAAGCTGGGCGGCGGCACCAACATCATGGGCGCCCTCTACAAGGGCTTCATCGTGTCGGCGGTCCTGTCGGCGGCCGCCTTCTGGCCGACCATCAGCTACACGCTGGGCGGCATGGACACGACCTTCCGCGCCGCCGGCGGCGCCACCTTCACCTCCATGGACCTGTTCTGGGCCGCCATCGCCGGCCTGGTGGTCACGGGCTTGCTGATCTGGGTGACCGAGTACTACACCGGCACCAAGTCGCGCCCGGTGAAGTCGATCGCCAAGGCGTCCACCACCGGCCACGCCACCAACATCATCCAGGGCCTCGCCATCTCGATGGAGGCGACGGCGCTGCCGGCGCTCATCATCTCGGCGGGCATCATCGTCGCCTACATGCTGGCGGGCCTCGTCGGCGTCGCCATCGCGGTGACGGCGATGCTGGCTCTTGCCGGCATGGTCGTGGCCCTCGACGCCTACGGCCCGGTCACCGACAACGCCGGCGGCATCGCCGAGATGGCGGGCATGCCCAAGGACGTGCGCAAGATCACCGACGCGCTCGACGCCGTCGGCAACACCACCAAGGCGGTGACCAAGGGCTACGCCATCGGCTCGGCGGGTCTCGCCGCACTGGTGCTGTTCGGCGCCTACACCCAGGACCTCGAGCACTACTTCGAGGGCCTGACCGTGGACTTCTCGCTGTCCAACCCGTACGTGGTCGTCGGCCTGCTGATCGGCGGCATGCTGCCGTACCTGTTCGGCGCGATGTCGATGACCGCGGTAGGCCGTGCCGCCGGATCGGTGGTGGAGGAAGTGCGCCGCCAGTTCCGCGAGATCAAAGGCATCATGGAAGGCACCGCGAAGCCGGACTACGGCCGCGCAGTGGACCTGCTCACCAAGGCGGCGATCCGCGAGATGATCGTGCCGTCGCTGCTGCCGGTGCTTGCGCCGATCGTCGTCTACTACGTCATCAACTGGATTGCCGGCCAGGCCGAGGCCTTCGCGGCGGTCGGCGCCATGCTGCTTGGCACCATCGTCACCGGCCTGTTCGTCGCCATCTCCATGACGGCGGGCGGCGGTGCGTGGGACAACTCGAAGAAGTACATCGAGGATGGCAACTACGGCGGCAAGGGTTCCGATGCCCACAAGGCCGCCGTCACTGGTGACACCGTCGGCGATCCCTACAAGGACACCGCCGGCCCGGCTGTCAACCCGATGATCAAGATCACCAACATCGTCGCCCTGCTGTTGCTCGCCGCGCTCGCGACGGGCATGTAAGGCAGGCATCCGATTTGCGAAAACAAGCCGGCCGGGTTGCGAGCCCCGGCCGGCTTTCTTTTTGTCAGCGCGTGCCGGCTCAGGGCGCTTGCCGCGCCGCCCCCGGACTGAAGCGCCCGAGGTTGCCGATGAGCTGTTCCAGGATGCCGAGCTCGCGGCCACGCGTGGGAGTCTCGCGATCCGTCGGATTGATCTTCATGGCGTCGGAAAGCGTGTAGCGCTGGATGTCGGATACGACTCCGCGCGCGCCGAAGGAAATGGCGACGACCTGCTGATCGAGCACGTCCGCGGCGCGATAGGGTACTGCTTCGGTCAGCGCGCCGATGTAGTACCAGCTGTTCGGATCGAAGGTGCCAATCGCCGACGGGGTTCCGAGTGCCACCAGGACCGTGTCGCGCGTGTCGGTGCCCGGCGTAATGCTGGCCAGCACGCGTTCATTCAGGATGTAGCCACGCGATTCGCGCACGGGTGCGCACGCCGCCGCCGCGTGCAGCGTCAACGCCGCGCCGATTGCCAGGGCTATGCGATGGACGGTGAATTGGAACAAACCCCGCTCCCTCGGACACCTTCGCAGAGCGCGCGTCGCACTGTCAACGCGACGGCCGTGGCGCTAGGGTAGCGGCACAATGTTCGCATTCCTGCGCCGCCGCATACACGCGCACCGCGAGCCTTCGGCTGGACGCAAGCTCTACTTTGCGGTGCTGGCGCAGAGCCGCCTGCCGGCCTTCTACGGATCGTTCGGAGTGCCCGACACGGTCGATGGGCGCTTCGACCTAGTCGTGCTCCACGCGGTGTTGGTGTTTCGCCGCCTGCGCGCCTTGGGGCCCGAGGCGGCGCTTCTCAGCGACGAGACGTTCGAGGTCATGACGGCCGACCTCGATCGCAGCGTGCGCGAGCTTGGCATCGGTGACATGGCCGTCGGCCGGCGCGTCAAGGCGATGGCGCGCGCGTTCTACGGCCGGGCGCAGGCCTACGAGAGCGGCCTGTCGGGAACGGAGAGTCTCGAGGACGCGCTCCGCCGCAATGTCTACCGCACCGTGACGGCGCCGGACGCCCTGGTGGGCCGCCTCGCCGAGTACGTGCGCGCGGCGGCCGCCGGCGTTGGCCGCCAGTCCCTGGAGGACCTCGCTGCGGGCCGTCCCGGCTTCCCGCCGACGCCCTATCGCGCCGCCGACGGGAGCTAGCGCTTCTCGGGCACCTTTGCCTTCGCGGGTCAGGTGCTTACCGGATGGCCGCGGCCCGACCTGCCCGGCTTCCATGCGCTCTCGGAGGCTGAAGCCGATGCTTCAGCACGCCACTCGGCATCGCGTCCGCCTTCCGGCGGGCCCGAAGCGGAGCGCCCCGGAACAACAACAACACGAAGGGAGGGCCTCAACATGCGATTCCAATTCATGCCCCCGCAATTCGCGCGGGCGTTGTGTGCGCCGTTGGCGGCATTGATGTTCGTCGTGGCGGGGCCGTTGCCGATGGCGCAAGCAGCCATGGTTCCGACCAACCAGGTGCTGCAGGCGGCCGAACCGGTGAACCCGGCCGCGACCGACCGCGAGCGGCTGAACGGCTTCCTCGCGCGCGATGACGTCCGTCGGCAGATGGAGACGCTGGGCGTCGACCCCAACGACGCGCGCATGCGCGTCGCCGCCATGCCGGATTCCGAAGTTGCCCGGCTCGTCGGCAAGCTCGACCAAACCCCGGCCGGCGCCGGGTGGTTCGCCACCCTTGTGTGGGCGGTGGTCGTCATTGCCATCGTGCTGCTGATCACCGATCTGCTCGGCGTGACGGACGTGTATCCGCTCGGGAATTAGCCGCCCAGTCAGTTGCCCGGTGTGGGCGCAGCCCGCGTAGCTGTCCGAGGGGGTGGAAGAGCCATCGCCCTGGCCCTTGCGCTCGCTCTGACCGCCTGCGCGGGACCGCAAACCAGCCGGCTGCTGACCAGCGCCTCCGACCTCCCTCTCCGGGCCGAGGTCGGAGGCGTGCCTTACTACGCCCAGGAAGACTTCTATTGCGGCCCCGCCGCGCTCGCCATGGTGGCGACCTGGGCGGGCGGCGCGCCGCTCACCCAGGCCGAGGCGGCGGCGCTCGTCTACACGCCGCACAAGCAGGGTTCCTTCCGCGAGGACATGGTTGCGGCCGCCCGCCGCGCCGGCCTGCGCGCCGTCCCGGTGCGGGACCTGCGGTCGCTGCTCGACGAGCTCGCGGCCGGCCACCCGGTGCTGGTGTTCCAGAACCTTGGGCTCGATTGGGTGCCGGCATGGCACTACTCCGTCGCGATCGGCTACGAGCGGGATCGCCGGGCGCTCCAGCTTCGCTCGGGGCCGTTCGAGCGTCTCGTCACCGACATGAGCGTCTTCGAGCACACCTGGCGGCGCGGAGACTACTGGGCGCTGGTGGTGCTGCCGCCCGGGCGCCTTCCGGCCAAGACGAACGAGCGGGACGTCCTGGAAGCGGCGCTCGGCCTCGAGCGAGCCGGCAACGCCGAGGCTGCGGCGCTGGCGTATGCGAGCGCAACCCAGCGATGGCCGGAGAGCCATGGTGCCTGGTTCGCCCTGGGCAATGCCCGCTATGACGCGGGCGACTTCGCCGGGGCGGCCGTGTCATTCGAGCGTGCCACCATGCTCAAGCCGGATGACCCGGATGCCTGGAACAACCTGGCCTATGCACTCGTCGAAGCAGGCCGGCCTGGGGAGGCGCGGCAGGCGGCCGAACGCGCCGTGCGTTTGGCCCCGGCCGGGGCGGAGGAGCCTTACCGGGCTACCCTCCAGGAAATCCACCTGCTGACGGCCCGCGTGGCCGGCTAGGCCCGGGCTCCGGCTCCGCCGTTATCCATCGCAAGTCTGTAATTTTCCGGGGCGTCAGGATTGACCCTCGCGCCCGCGGGCACTACGTATGCCCCCTCGCGCGGCCAAGCGCCGTCCCTTCCGCCCAGGTAGAGCTGTGCCGTCGCCCGCCGCGACCCCGGAGTTCCAGCGCATGATCGACGTTGCCACCCTGGGTGACGACGAGGAGCGGTTTGCCTTCGACGCGACTCCGGACGAGCTCAAGGCGTTGGCGAAGCGGTTCCAAGTGCAGGCTCTCGAGGACCTGCACGCCGACGCGGCGGTGCGGGCGATCGGTGGGGGCGGCGCCCGGGCGCGGGTGACTTTCCACGCTTCTGTGCTACAGTCCTCCGTCGTGACGCTCGAGCCGGTGAGAAGCCGGATCGACGAGGCGTTCGAGGTGGAGTTCCTGCCGCGCGCCGAGGGCGCCGACGGGCAGGAAGCCGACAGCGAGGACGGGCAGGATCTCGAAGCGCTGGAGCCGCCGGGCGAGGTGACCGACGGTCGCTTCGATTTGGGCGAGATGATCGCCGAGTATTTGTCGTTGGCCATCGACCCGTATCCGCGCCAGGCAGGCGAGGAGTTCGGCGAATGGCATGACGCCGCCCCCGACGGCGGCACGCAGAAAGAGGGTCCGTTTGCGGCCCTGAAGAACTGGAGGAGCAGGGCGTAACGTGGCGGTACCCAAGCGAAAGAAGACACCCTCGACGCGCAACATGCGCCGTTCGCACGACCGGCTGGCCCCGTCGGCCTACATCGAGTGCCCGAACTGCGGCGAGCACAAGCGGCCGCATCACGTCTGCCAGGCCTGCGGCCACTACGATGGCCGCGAGGTCACCGAGGCACCGGAAGCCTAAGATCTCCGGCCGGGCCATGCCCAACCCGGGGCGGCAACGACTGCACCACGGCAGAACGTCGTCCCGTATCATGGGGGAACCATGAGCGCCGCAATGGTGATCGCCATTGATGCCATGGGGGGCGACCACGCCCCCGAGATGGTCATCGACGGCGCTGCGCTGGCGCACAGCCGCATGCCGGCGCTGCGCTTCCAGCTGTTCGGCGACGAGGCGCGCATCCAACCGCTCTTGGCGCGCCACCCTCGGCTGCGCGACGGCGTCGAGATGCGGCACGCGGCACATGCGATCGCCCCGACCGACAAGCCAAGCCAGGCGCTGCGCAAGAGCGCCCAATCCAGCATGCGGCTTGCCATCGAGGCGGTGCGCGACGGTCAGGCCGGTGCCGTCGTCTCGGCCGGCAATACCGGGGCGCTGATGGCGCTCGCCAGATTCGTCCTGAAGATGCAGCCGGGCGTCGATCGCCCGGCCATGGTGTCCTACTTCCCGACCGCGCGCGGCGAGAGCGCGCTCCTCGACCTCGGCGCCAACGTCGAATGCGACGCCCGCAACCTGGTGCAGTTCGCCATTCTCGGCGCCGGCTTCGCGCGCAGCGTACTGGGCGTCGAGCGGCCGACGGTGGGCCTGCTCAATGTCGGCGCCGAAGAGCTGAAGGGCCATGAGGAAGTGCGCGCCGCGGCGCAGGTCCTGCGTGAGTCCAAGTTCGGCTTCGACTTCCACGGCTTCGTTGAGGGCGACGACATCGGCGCCGGCACCGTCGATGTGGTCGTCACCGACGGCTTCACCGGAAACGCAGTGCTCAAGGCCACCGAGGGCACCGCAAAGCTGATCTCGTCGTTCCTCGGCCTCGCGTTCCGCCGCTCGTGGGTGTCGATGCTGGGCTATGCACTCGCCAAGCCGGCGCTCGACTCTTTGCGCGCCAAGCTCGATCCCCGCCACTACAACGGCGCCCTGTTCCTCGGCCTCAACGGCGTCGTGGTGAAGAGCCACGGAGGCACCGACCGCGAGGGCTTTGCCAGCGCGATCTCGGTGGCCGCCGACATGGCGCGGGGCGACTTCAACGAACGCATCCACGCCGACCTCGACGTTTTCGACCATCGCAGCCCGGCTCCGCCCGACGCGCCGCCGGTGAAAGCGGCGTCATGAGCATCCGTCCCGCCGCGCTCAAGCGCGAGGCATCCGCGGCGGCTGCCGGCGCGACTGTCCGCTCCGTCATCGCCGGCTGCGGCTCCTATTTGCCGGAGCGGATCATGACCAACCATGATCTCGCCAAGATGGTGGACACTTCCGACGAGTGGATCGTCGAGCGGACCGGTATCCGCCACCGCCACATCGCTGCCGAGGGCGAGAACACGTCGCACCTCGCGGTGAAGGCCTCCGAGCGGGCGCTGGCTGCCGCCGGCATGAAGGCCGATGTAGTCGATCTCATCGTCCTGGCGACCGCGACGCCGGATGAGACGTTCCCAGCTACCGCGACCCGGGTGCAGGAGCGTCTCGGCATCGTGCGCGGCGCCGCCTTCGACGTCCAGGCGGTGTGCTCGGGCTTCATCTACGCGTTGGCCGTGGCTGACAACTTCCTGCGTCTCGGCCAGGCCGACACGGCGCTCGTCATCGGCGCCGAGACGTTCTCGCGCATCCTCGACTGGAAGGACCGCTCCACCTGTGTCCTGTTCGGCGACGGCGCCGGCGCCGTGGTCCTGAAGGCAGGACAGGGCAGGGGGCTGCCCACCGACCGCGGCGTCCTGACCACCAAGCTCCACTCCGACGGCCGCCAGCACGACCTGCTCTACGCCACCGGCGGCGTCTCCTCGACGCGCACCGCCGGCGTCGTCCGCATGGACGGACCCAAGGTGTTCAAGCACGCCGTCGAGAGGCTCGCCGAGGTAGTGGAGGAAAGCCTGGCGGGGGCCGGGCTGACCTCGGCCGATGTGGATTGGGTCGTGCCGCATCAGGCCAACCGCCGCATCATCGACGGCGTCGGCAAGAAGCTCGGCCTGCCCGCCGAGCGGGTGGTCGTCACCGTGGACCACCACGCCAACACCTCGGCCGCCTCGGTGCCGCTGGCGCTCACGGAGGCTGTGGGGGATGGCCGCATCCAGCGCGACGAAGTGGTCGTCATGGAGGCCATGGGCGGCGGCTTCACCTGGGGCGCGGCCGTCGTCCGCATGTAGCGTGGCCGAGGGGCCGGTTGTGTCCGAGCCCCAGCGTTTCAGCCACCTTCCGCGAAGATCGCTACCGGCGTGGCAACTAAGGGCTGCAAACTATTGAGTTTGACCTATTCTTTCGCGCGGGCTAGCCTGCTAGGTGAAGTCGTTGTCTGGGGCCGTCGCACGAAGCCTGCCTTCGTGCGACGAGACGGCGGCGATGATGGAAGGCCCAGGGAGGGGCTACTCCTGCATGGTGACAATGATCCGGGCGCAGCTGGCCGAGGCCGTCTACGAGCAGGTCGGGCTGTCGCACAACGAGTCGGCGGACCTGGTCGAGTCGGTCTTCGATGAGATCGGCGAGAGCCTGGTTCGCGGCGATACGGTCAAGATCTCGTCTTTCGGCAGCTTCTACGTGCGCGAAAAGGGCAGGCGCATGGGTCGCAACCCGAAGACCGGCGATAAGGTCCCCATCCTGCCGCGGCGGGTGCTGGTGTTCCGGCCCTCGCACGTGCTCAAGGACATGATCAACCGAGCCCGGTCCAAGACCCCGACCCAGGGGTAGGCGCCGCTAGGACATGACCGAACCCCACGCACGGCCGGGACGGCGGGTGGAGAAGGCGCCCGGTGCATTCCGCACCATTTCCGAGGTGGCCGAGGAGCTCAACATGCCGCAGCACGTGCTGCGATTCTGGGAGAGCAAGTTCGCCCAGGTACGGCCCCTCAAGCGCGGCGGCGGTCGCCGCTACTACCGGCCGGAGGACGTCACGCTGCTGCGTCTCATCCGCGGCCTGCTCTACGACCAGGGCTACACGATTCGCGGCGTGCAGAAGGTCCTTAAGGACCAGACCCGCAACGGCGACGAGGCGGCGAACGGTGTTGCGGCCGCGGAGCACGGGTCGCTCGCGCCCGAGCATCGCAAGCGGCTTGCGGCGGTGCTGCGCGAGCTGGACGAGGCCCGCGATCTCCTGCGCCGCGTTCTCGGCTGAGTCCGCCGGGCTCTACGGATGATCGTGGGTGTCCCCATGGTCCGGCTCGACCATGCGGGCGCGGTTGGCTCCGAGCAGCGCCATCACCTCTTCATCGGTGGTCTCGGTGAAGTCTTGGTAGTAGGCGCCGACCGCCCAGAACGGCTCCGGCGAGGACAGGCAGACGACTTCGTCTGCGGCTGACTGCAGGTCGAGGAGCGCCTGCGGCGGCGCCACCGGAATGGCCAACACCAGCCACTCGGGCTTGTGGCGATCGATCGCCTTGAGGGCGGCCTTGACCGTTCCGCCGGTGGCGACGCCGTCGTCCACCACAATGACGGTGCGGCCCCTGGCTTCCGGAGGCTCGCGGCCGTTGAGGTACAAGGTGCGCCGACGCTCGATCTCAGCGAGTTCCCTGCGCGTCTCCGCGTCGATGTGAGCCTGGTCGGGCGCCAGCATGCGCACGACGCTGTCGTTCAGGACGATTTCCGGGTGGGCGCCGTCGACGACCGCGCCGAGGTCTACGTCGGGGTGCCCCGGCGCGCCGATCTTGCGCACGAACAAGATGTCCAGGGGTGCCTTCAGCTCCTTGGCAACATCGTACGCGACCGGCAGGCCGCCGCGCGGCAGGGCGAGCACGATCGGGTTCGCGCTCTTGAACTTGCGCATGACCGACGCGAGGCGCCGGCCGGCGTCGCGGCGATCGTGGAAGTGCGTCTCGTGCACGCCCTCGACGGTCATTGCGCCGCGGCCATGGTCGGACTTCGCTGCTCGCAGGCCTGCATGAACCAGCGCGCCGCATGTGCGACCAGCTCATCGAGCGTTCCCGCTTCATCGAAAAGATGTCCCGCGCCCGGGATGACGCTCAGCTCGCGCGCGCAGGTCATGCGCTCGTAGGCCTGGCGGTTGAGCTCGAGGACGACGCGATCGAGGCTGCCGAACAGGAACAGCGTCGGCGCGCGCACATGGGGAAGGGCATCGGCGGCGAGATCGGGCCGGCCGCCACGCGAGAAGATCGCCGAAACCGACGCGCCCGGCTGCGCCGCCGCCAGCAGCGCGGCGGCAGCGCCGGTGCTTGCGCCGAGGTAGCACACCGGCAGCTGCGGGATGCTCGATTCGCGCTGCACCCAGAACGTGGCGGTGAGCAGCCGGTGCGCGAGCAGCTCCACGTCGAACGCCAGGCGTCGGTCGATCTCTTCCTCCGGCATCAGCAGGTCGAGAAGAAGCGTGCCGAGGCGATGGGCGCGCAGGCCTTCGCCGACGTGATTGTTGCGCGGGCTGAAGCGGCCGCTGCCGCCGCCATGCGCGAAGATGACCAGTCCCCGCGCCGAAGGCGGCAGCACCAGCATGCCGCGCAGCGCCTCCGGTCCGATCTCGACCTCCTCGATCTTGCGCAGCTCGGTCATCGGACGGGGACTCCAACGCTGTGGCGTACGGGTCCGACGTGGGGTCCGGCCCCGCGCATTCAATTGTGAAGAAGGGGATAGGGTACCGCCCCGTCCAAGCCTCGGCCGGGGCCGTAGGCGGAGGCGCGGCCAAGCTGGCCGGCCCGGTCAACGAGGCCGCGAGCCTCGCCTTGGCGCGCCGGATTGCGTTATTGTCCGCGCCGGTCGGAGTGTAGCGCAGCCTGGTTAGCGCACCAGACTGGGGGTCTGGGGGTCGGCGGTTCGAATCCGCCCACTCCGACCAGTAATTTCAATAACTTAGTGGAAGGTTGGCAGTAAGCACCACGCCGCTGGGCAACCACCTGGGCAACCATTTTCCGAAGAGACTGCTCCATGGCCATTCGACTGCGCGTCTTCCTGCATTTTCTTGCGTTGGGCGGATTGTCCTTGGTGGCCGGGCTGGCTGCCGCCCAGGTTTGGGTCCCGTTTTGCGATGAGGGGTTGGGCGGGCTGTGCGTCTCACGGGACCCGATAGACACCTACCTAGTGGTCTGGATCGAACCAACCGGACAGGTCGGACTGCGAACCACGTCCATTGAATTTAGGGCCATGTCCCGCAGCGAGTGCCTCAACCTGCCGCAGCGCGCGCAATGCTTTCGGGTCGGCGTCTATACAGCGAGCCAGCAGCGGTACGTTCGCGAGCGGGGCGACGAAAAGCAATTCGGCGGACCTAACAGCCCGACCGTTCGCCAATACTTCCAGAACTATCTTCCGCGGTCGGACGCAGCGCCGACGCTTTCAATCGACCTTCAAATGAGTACGGTGGCCGGTTTCCTTGCGACAACCGCCATGCCGGGCGGATGCCACAGCACTCATGGGTTGGAGGGAAAGGCCATCGGAGATCGACGCGTGTACAGCGATTGCGCCTATCTTTGGCTGGAACCTGTCACAAAGTAAGTCGGCGCGATAAGTGGAACAGTGCGCAGCCGCTGGGCTGTTCTATGCGCTGCTGACCGTGAACGGCCTGCCTGCTGCTGAATTTTGCTACGCATCGCCCGACGCCTTACCGACAACGGAAATTGCCAAAGTATTGCGGCGTGACGCGGCTGCATGTCCCGTCCGGACTACAGATCGTGGCATCGCGGCGTGCTTGGGGCCGAATATGCGAGTGGTCCTGATACCGGAAGCCTACAGGCTCGTGATCGAAACCGTACCGTAAAGATCGGGCGCCCGTCATTCCGCTCCTTCCAGCGCCTCCGCCCACGGGTCACGGCTGACTTCCGGTTCTGGAATGAACGCATCGGGGCGCTTCAGGTCCAGGACAGTCACAGTGCCGCTCTGGGCATCGCGCGTGTAGGTAGCGCCCGCGATCAGCATTTCACCGTCAATGCGGACGGTGGGCGATTGCAACCGAGTAACGGTGTTGATTGGCCACACGGTGCCGTTGACGCTCCAGCCTTGCACTGTGACGCGCACGCTCACTGACCGCGCCGCACGCACCGCAGCTTCCCAGTTCACGCGTTGCTGTGCCGACGCTGGCGTCACGTTCTGGCCGGGCAGGACGACAATTTGCGCCGCCACGCTTGCCGCCGTCCGCCATGTACAGGGCTGCAACGGCGCGAAAGGTGTTCGCGGCGCGGCGCTTCCGTTCGCCTTGTTCCGCAGCCAAAGGATCGCTGCCACCGCGGGCCGCGCGCAGCACGTCCTGGGCTTTCTCCCGAGCGTCGGCCACGCCGATCAGCGGGAACGTGCCGATGGTGTAGCGCCGAACCGCACGGTCGCCTTTGACGCGGTAGTGCACCACGAACGCCTTGCGTCCGGTGTGCGAGACGCGGAGGCCGAAAGCCGGGACCTGAGCGTCCCAGATGTACACGCGGCCCTCAGCGGGAGGGGCTATCGACTTCGCGCGCGTGTCCGTCAGCTTCTTTGCTTCCCCCGTGGATGGCATCTGGTGTTCTCCCGCTTTGGCCGTTGGGCAACCACTGGGCAACCACTGGCGGGAGATAACATGCAATCATCGGAATCGACGGGCAAGCATGCAAAGGCCGAAAAACTAAGGGTTTGCGCAGTCCCCGGCCGCTTTTGGATTGCATAGCGTTTCAGGTGATAACCTGCCCGCCTCCAGATTGGTTGTCTGGGGGTCTGGGGGTCGGCGGTTCAAATCCGCCCACTCCGACCAGTTTACCGGGCCCCGTCGGCGGCTGCGCTGCGGGCCAGTCCGGCATCCGGTGCAACCCGCCTGTGTATTACCTCGCCGCGCAGATCTTCTGGACGCTCGCCGACCCGGCGCGCCTGTTCCCGGCGATGGTCGTGGTCGGCGCCGTCCTGTTGTGGACGCCGTGGCGGCGCCTCGGCCGCGGGCTGGTGACGATCGGCGCCGTCGCCATCTTTGCCGTCGGCACGCTGCCGGTGGCGCGCTGGGTCGCCGAGCCGCTCGAGCAGCGCTTCCCGCCATTCGTCGCCGGCAGCGCCAAGGTCGACGGCATCGTCGTGCTTGGCGCCGGATACGCCTTCACGTCCGATCTCACCGGCATGCCGACCGTCGAGGCGAGCGGCGGGCGCCTCGTCAAGCTGATCGAGCTCGCCGGGGTGTATCCGACGGCGCGCCTCGCCTACACCGGCGGCGGCTCGCCGGCCCTGTCGATGATCGAGGCAGACCGCGCCGCGCGCGACCTCGCCCGCGTTGGTTTCGACGTCGGCCGCGTGGTGTTCGAGGGTCGCTCGCGCAACACCTATGAGAACGCCGTCCTCGCCAAGGAGATGCTGTCTCCCGCGCCGGGCGAGCGATGGCTGATCGTCACCTCGGCGATCCACATGCCGCGCGCGGTCGGCAGCTTTCGCGTCGCGGGCTGGGATGTCACGCCCGTGCCGGTCGAGTACCTGTTTCCGCCCGGGAGCGAGTTCGAGTGGCGCTTCGATCCGGTGCGCCGGTTCCTGTGGGTGTCGCGTGTCACCCACGAGTGGGTCGGCCTCATCGCCTACCGCTTGCTTGGCCGCAGCACGTCGTTCTTTCCGGGGCCGTAGCCGCGCGCTGCGACGAGGACTTTACGGGGCCGGCTGGGTGAACGTTCCGTCCCAGGCGGCCCCCGGCGGGGCAAGCCGGAACGTTTCGATGCGCGCGCGATAGATCGCATACAGCAGCGAATCGGGCTCGCCCTCCTGCAGGTCGGCGAGGATCGCATCGGCGCCCGAGCCGAGCGAGGCAAGCGCGTTCGACACGTCGATGATGGCCTGGCTGATGGCGGTGAGCGCCGTCGCCGCCACAATCGCGTCGGCGAGAGAGGCGGTGTGGATGGCGAGCGTGGTCGAATCGATAGACTGCGCGGTGACCGTGATGGTCGAGCCGTCGACGGTGCTCAGCACCTTGAGGTCGGTGGCGGCAGAGTCGATCAGATTCTTGCCGTTGAACTCGGCAGTGGCGACGATCGACTCGATCTGGGCGCGCAGCGAGGTGAATTCCTGGTGGAGAGCCGTGTAGGAGTCGTCGTCAAGGCCTTCCTGGCTAGCCTGGACGGCCTTCGCCTTCATCTCGGTCAAGAGGTCGGCGATCGCCTTGCAGGCGTCGATGGCGACGTTGACGATCGACTGACCCAGGGCGAGGTTGGTCTTCACCGCGCCCATGCCGGCGATGTCGCCGCGCATGTTCTGGGCGATGGCGAAGGTCGCCGCGTCGTCCTTCGGGCCACCGACGCGAAGGCCGGTCGTAACCCGCATCTGCGTCGTCTCGAGGAAGCGGTTGGTAGCGCTAAGGCTTTGCAGGGCGATCATCGCCCCCGCGTTGGTGTTGATCCACATCGCCATGGCACGGACTCCTGGCTCCAGTACAAGACGGCAAGCGCACGCGCGCTTGGCCCTAGGAACGCAAAGCCTGTGCCAGGGCGAGAACGCGTCCCGCCACAGCGCCAAAGCCAAGGATTCTGCGCCCTTTTGGCCTGGCTACGGTTGTGCCGGCGGGGTCGGTACATAGCAGCCATTACGCCGGGCGCGGCGTCGGTTCCGGGCAGAAGTTGCCAGCCAAAGTTGCCGGGTCGGCGCGGAATGCCTGCGGCGAATGGTCCCCGCCAACTCCCCTGCCGGCGGGAGTGCGGGCCCGCGCGCCTCGGTTACAATAGGGTCGTCCATGGCAATCGGCTCGACCACCGAATCGGAAGGGCGATCGGAAGATCTGACCGACGCGGGCGGACAACAACGCGTCTCGGTCGGCGTCTGGTTGTTGATCTGCGCCGCCTTGGTTTTCGGCGTCGCGGTGCTCGGCGGGGTGACGCGCCTCGAGCACGCCGGCCTGTCCATCACCCAGTGGGAGCCGCTTGCCGGCATCCTGCCGCCGCTATCCGCCGCCGAGTGGGAGACCGAATTCGCCTACTACCGGCAGTTCCCGGAGTACCAGCTCGTCCACCAGGGCATGGACCTCGCCGGGTTCAAGTACATCTTCTGGTTCGAGTACACCCACCGCCTGCTGGCCCGTCTGGTCGGCGTGGTGTTTGCCATCCCGCTCTTGTTCTTCTGGCTGACCAAGCGCATCGAGGGCGCCTTCGCCGCCAAACTGGTCGTCGTGCTGGTGCTGGGCGGCCTGCAGGGCGCGCTGGGCTGGTACATGGTGTCCAGCGGGCTCGTCGAACGTCCTGATGTCAGCCACTACCGCCTGACCGCCCACCTCGGGCTCGCCGTCCTCCTGTACGCCGCTCTCATCTGGTTCGCCTGCTCGATGCTGGTGCCGGCCGATGATGAATGGGGCGTGCAAGTGTCGCGGGGCTTCCGCTATGCGACCTATGGATCGGTCGCGCTCCTTTATCTATTGGTGCTGTCGGGCGGCATGGTC
Organism: Alphaproteobacteria bacterium; assembly: GCA_016869235.1. GTDB lineage: Bacteria > Pseudomonadota > Alphaproteobacteria > UBA2966 > CAIVPW01 > CAIVPW01. The sequence goes on from VGER01000013.1 coordinate 30,739, forward strand.
GCGGGGCTCGACGCCGGCTTCGACTACAACACCTTCCCGAAGATGGACGGCCGCTGGATCCCGCCCGGCCTGTTCCCGCCGCAGCCGTTCGACAGCGTTGTCACCGTGCAGTTCGTGCACCGCTGGTTCGGTGTGTTCGTCGCCGCCTACATCGTGTTTCTATGGGGGCGTTCGGTTGACTTGCGCCTGCCCGACGAGGTTCGCGGCTCCTACCGCTGGCTACTCTTAATGATGGCGGCGCAGGGTGCTCTCGGCATCGCGACTCTGCTGCTGGCCGTCCCGGTCGCGCTGGGCGCTATACACCAGGCCGGCGCGCTCATCGTGCTCGGCATTGCGGTTGCCGTGGCGTACGCCGTCACCAATGCGCGCCTGCGGCCGCAACCCGGCATTCACGTGCTGCCATGACGGCCTGCTCGCTGTTCGTGACTGCGTCCAACCAAGCGGAAGCGGAGAAGATCAGCCGCACCATCGTCGAGGAACGGCTGGCCGCCTGCGCCAACGTGCTCGGGCCGATCCGCTCGTTCTACTGGTGGCAGGGCAGGGTGCAGGACGAGCCGGAAATCGCCTTCCTGTTGAAGACGCGCGCCGAGCTCGTCGATCGCGTCATCGCGCGGGTGAAGGAGCTGCACTCCTATACCGTGCCGTGCGTGGTGCAGTGGCCGATCGAGGCCGGCAACCCCGAATACCTGGCCTGGGTCGAGACCGAAGCAACTGGGCGCTCCTCCTGACCGCACGCGCCGTCGGGGGGGCTTGAAACTCTTTTTGACACGCACTTTATGGACGCCTCGAGAGGCCGGCTAAGTCCGGCCCGTTGAGGAGGAAGCAACCCACGCGCACGTTGATCGCTCCGCTGGCTGCGGCGGCGATGGTTGGCGCAGTCGCAGTTGATGGTGCTCGGGCACATACGCGTCCCATGCCCACCTTCGAACGGTTACAGGCCATCGAGACCCTGGATCTCGAAGAGGGTTTGCTCGACCTGATCCTTCCACTTCCCGCGGCCCGAGCCGAAACGCTGATCGCGGCACGCTGAATAGGTTGGCCTGTGCTCTGTCTCCAGAGCACAGGCCGCCGCGCGGTCGCGCCAATTTCCGCACTGTCGCAGTGAACATTCTTACGCGCTTGTGATCGCGTGAGGATGCCTTGCCGCCCTTGAAAACCGCCTGTAATGCACTTTATCGGACAGCCGTAAGCGGGAGCTGGCGTCGATTTCGGTGCCAGCCCGGCTTCACAGGAATGATGACCGCAACCCAAGGGGAGTAAACGATGAAGACCATCCTCGCTCTTGCGGCCGCCAGCCTGTTCGCGGCGGCTGCTGCCTCGTGCAGCGCGGCCGACCCAAAGGCCCGGTGAAGTGGATTGCCGGCCGGCGCCGCGCTTCGGGCTGGCCGGCTCCACGGCCCGCCGGCCGCGCCCGCGGCCGGCGGGCTTCGCCGCAACCAACCCGAGATCACAGAGGAATTCCATGTTCCGCCACATGCATGCGGCTGCGCTCGTCGCGCTGACTGTTCTTGTCGTCCCCGCCGTCCAGAGCGCCGGTTTTCCCATCGATCAAGATCGCGGCGGCATTCCGACCTTGGCGCCGCTGCTGCAATCCGTCACTCCCGGCGTCGTCAATATTGCGACGGCGACTGCAATGCGCGTTCCGGGTCCGTTGCTGCGTGACCCGTTCTTCCGCCAGTTCTTCGAATTCGGTCCCGGCCGACCCCTGCAGCGGTTTTCGCAGTCGAGTGGGTCGGGCGTCATCGTCGACGCCCGGCGCGGCTACGTCCTTACCAATCACCATGTGATCCAGGATGCCGATCAAGTCACCATAACGCTGACCGATGGCCGCCAGCTGGATGCGCGCGTGATCGGCACCGACTCAGAAACGGACATCGCGCTGCTGCAGGTTCAGGCAGAGAATCTCACCGCGGTCCCGATGGGCGATTCCACCGGCGTGCGTGTCGGCGACTTCGTGGTCGCAATCGGTAACCCCTTCGGCCTCGGTCAGACGGTGACATCCGGGATCGTTAGCGCGCTGGGCCGTGGCGGCATCAACGTCGAGGGCTACGAGGACTTCATTCAAACGGACGCGGCGATCAACCCCGGCAATTCGGGCGGTCCGCTGATCGATCTGAACGGCAAGCTCATCGGCATCAACACCGCCATCATCGGTCCCGCCGGCGGCAACGTCGGCATCGGGTTCGCGGTGCCAATCGCGATGGCGCGCGCGGTCATGGACCAGCTCATCGAGCATGGCGAGGTCCGTCGCGGACGCCTGGGTATCGACATCGCCGACCTGACGCCAAGGCTTCGCGGCGAGCTCGGCGTCGATCGGGCCACTGGCGTGGTCGTCGTCGGCATCGAGCCCGGCTCGGCCGCCGACAAAGGGGGGTTGCGGCGCGGCGACGTCATCACTGGCATCAACGGCCAGCCGACGAGCCAGGCCCGCGATCTTCGCAATCGCGTCGGCATGCTGCGCCCGGGGGACGAGGTCGAGCTCGCCATCGTGCGTGGCAGCCGCGCCCAGACCATCGAGGTCACGCTGGCGGACCAGCGGCCGCGGGCGGCCGTGCCGCTGCGGGCGCCGGGCCGCGTGCTGTAGGTGCGGCACGGGCGGGCGCGGCCGGATGCCATGCAAATCATTCGACCGCACCGAAGGTTAGGGCGCGGTATCAAAATACCGCACTCTAACCTCTTGCGTTGGCCGCTTGATTTGGCGTTGCTTTCCGCTGTCTACCTGGCATACTCCGCCACCTTCGCAGCCTTACGGGATGTGCCCGCGGCGGGCCGGAACCATGTCACGCCGGCAGGCGTGCTCCGCACGATTAAGGACCAGTCATGAAGACGTACTCGGCCAAGCTCGCCGATCTGAAGAAGGATTGGGTCGTGATCGACGCCGACGGCGTCGTGCTCGGCCGCCTTGCCTCGCTCGTCGCGCTGCGCCTCAAGGGCAAGCATCGCGCGATGTACACGCCCAGCGCCGACTGCGGCGACCGCGTCGTGGTGATCAACGCCGAGAAGGTCCGCCTCACCGGCGCCAAGCGCAAGAAGAAGGTCTACTACAAGCACACCGGCTATCCGGGCGGCATCAAGGAGACGACGCCGGACAAGATCCTCTCCGGTGCCCATCCCGAGCGCGTCATCGAGAAGGCTGTCCAGCGCATGCTCTCGCGCGATTCTCTCGGCCGATTGCAGTTCAGCAACCTACGTGTCTATGCCGGCGCGTCGCACCCGCACGAGCCGCAGAGCCCGACGACGGTGGACATCGCCGGCATGAACCCCAAGAACGCGCGCGCGCGGAAGAACTAGGACACGCACATGGCTGACGAAAAGCACGACGCCAACAAGAATCCGGGCACCGAGGGAGCTCCCGCCGGCCGCACGCCTCGCCCCCGCAGCGCATCACCGCGTCCGCGCAGCGGAGCGGCGTCGCGCGCCGAGGCGGCCGCTCCGGCAGCGGCTCCCAGCGCCGCCCCGCGCCGCACGCTCACCGATCTGCGTTCGCTGCGTTCCGGCGGTGAAGCCGCTCCCGCTGCCGCCGAAGGCGCGCCGCGCGAAGCCAAGCGCGACGCCAAGGGTCGCTCCTACGGCACCGGGCGGCGCAAGAACGCCATCGCGCGCGTGTGGGTCATGCCCGGCGCAGGCAAGATCACCGTCAACGGACGCGAGTTCACCACGTACTTCGCGCGTCCGGTGCTGCGCATGATGATCAACCAGCCGCTCACCGCCGCCCAGCGCGCAACCGAGGTGGACATCTGGTGCACCGTGGTCGGCGGCGGCCTGTCCGGTCAGGCGGGCGCTGTGCGCCACGGCATCAGCCGCGCGCTGTGCAACTTCGAGCCGTCTCTCCGCCCGGTGCTGAAGTCCGGCGGCTTCCTCACGCGCGACGCCCGAGTCGTCGAGCGCAAGAAGTACGGCAAGCACAAGGCCCGCCGCAGCACGCAGTTCTCGAAGCGCTAGCCTCGCGGCGGCGCACACGCCCGCAAGCTCTACTCTCCCGCTTGCGGGAGAGGAGTAGGGTGAGGGCGTCGGAGCACCGCCATGGCAGGCGAGAGCACGCAGACCGAGACCGAGGCCGTCGCAGGACGTTCCTGCGCGAGCTGCACCTTGTGCTGCAAGGTGATGGCGGTGCGCGAGCTCAACAAGCCGCGCCTCACGTGGTGCACGCACTGCGACAAGAAGCGCGGCTGCACCCAGTACGAGACGCGCCCCGAGACCTGTCGCGAGTTCTATTGCGCGTGGATGACCACGGCGGAGCTCGGCGACCACTGGAAGCCGCTCGCTTCGCGCATGGTGCTGGTGCATGACCGCGCGCGGAACTGGCTGATCGTCCACGTCGACAGCGGCCGCGCCGATGCCTGGCGCGCGGAGCCTTACCTCGCCGAGCTGCGCGCCTGGGCGCGCTACATGGTGGCGAAGGGTGGCCGCGTCTTCGTCTTCCAGGGCGAGCGCGTCATCGGGCTGCTCGCCGACGGCGAGCAGGACCTGGGCCCGATGCTGCGCAACGACGGGCGCCTCGACATGCACTCGGCCGCGGCGCCGCCGCCCGCGGTGCCTGCTACGCCCTAGGCCGTGCCATGTCCGAGCCCGCCGCAGCCGCGGAACCCAAGATCGTCGCCGGGCGTTCGTGCGCGGGCTGCACCATTTGCTGCAAGCTCATCCAGGTGCGCGAGCTCGACAAGCCGCGTCTCACCTGGTGCACCCACTGTGACAAGAGCCAGGGCTGCACCATCTACGCGACGCGCCCCAACGGCTGCCGCACCTTCTATTGCGGCTGGATGATGACGCCGGATCTCGGCCAGCACTGGAAGCCGTTGCACTGCAAGATGGTGCTCACCTACGAGAAGGCGGCGAACCGCATCGCCGTGCACGTCGATCCCGGCCGCCTCACCGCCTGGCGCGAGGAGCCGTACTACTCCGACATCAAGCAGTGGGCACGGCACGCGCTTGCCAACCAGGGCCAGGTGATCGTCTGGGCCGGCAACCGGGTGTTCGCCATCCTGCCGGACCGCGACAAGGATCTCGGCGCGGTGCAGGAAGGCCAGCACATCGTCACCCGACGACGAGAAGGTCCGCTCGGCGTCGAGTACGACATGGTGCTGCTGAACCTCGACGACCTACCGCAAGACAGCACCGCATCGCCTGTGTGAGGATCGCGCGGAAACGCGCGCAAAGAAGACATGAACGCCGTCCATCACAACCGCATCCGCGTCGCCATCCTGGGTGCCTCCGGCTACACCGGCGCCGAGCTGGTGCGCATCTTGAGCCACCATCCCGCGGTCGAGCTTGCCGCGCTCACCGCCGACCGCCGCGCCGGCAAGCCGCTCAGCGGGGTGTTCCCGCACCTAGGCTTCGTCGACACACCGCCGCTGCAGAACATCGAGGAGATCGACTGGGCCGGCGCCGACGTGGACGCGGTCTTTTGCGCGCTGCCGCACGGCACCACCCAGAAGGTCGTGGCGGGCCTGCTCAACGACGGCGCCGGCGGCAAGAAGCCGCCGCGGGTGTTCGATCTTTCCGCCGACTTTCGCCTGAAGGACGGCGAGACATATAAGAAGTGGTACGGCCACGCCCATGAGGCGCTGGCGCTGCAGGGGCGTGCCGTTTACGGCCTTACCGAGCACGCGCGTCCGGCGATCGCCAAGACCGACCTGGTGGCATGTCCTGGGTGCTACCCCACCGCGGCGCTCTTGCCGCTCATTCCGTTGCTCGCCGAGAAGCTGATCGAGCCATCCGACATCATCATCGACTCCAAATCGGGTGTTTCCGGTGCCGGCCGCGCCGAGAAGGAGGCCAGCCTCTACAGCGAGGTGACGGAAGGCATGCATCCCTACGGCATCGCGAGCCACCGTCACGCCCCCGAGATCGAACAGGCGCTCACCGACGCGGCGCGATGGGGCGTCACCGTCACCTTCACGCCGCACCTCGCGCCGATGAGCCGCGGCATCCTGTCCACCAAGTACGTGCGACTGCACGGCGGCGCCACCGCGGTGGATCTGCACGACGCACTGTCCAAGCGCTACAAGGACGAGCCATTCGTCACGGTGCTTCCCCGCGGCGTGGCGCCCTCCACGCGCATGGTGCGCGGCTCGAACCGGTGCGTCATCAACGTTTTCGCCGACCGTGCCGAGGGCAGGGCGATCGTCGTCTCCGCCATCGACAACCTGGTGAAGGGCGCGTCGGGTCAGGCCGTGCAGAACATGAACGTCGCTTTCGGCTTCAAGGAGACCGACGGCCTGCAGCAGGAGGCGCTGTTCCCATGAGCAGCCGTCCCAATTTCTCTGGCGGCGTCATCCTGCCGTACAACGGCGTGCAGCCGAAGATTGCCGCGGACGTGTACATCGCACCCACCGCCGCGGTGATCGGCGATGCGCACATCGGCGCCGGCTCGTCGATCTGGTTCGCCGCCACGGTGCGCGGCGACGTCAACGAGATCCGCATCGGCGCGCGCACCAACGTGCAGGACGGCACCACCGTTCATGTCACCACCGGCGGCCACGGCACCTATATCGGCGACGACGTCACCATCGGCCACAACGCCATCATCCACGCGTGCACGATTCAGGACCTGTGCCTGATCGGCATGGGCGCGTGCCTGATGGATGGGGTGGTAGTGGAGAAGAACGCCATGGTCGCGGCGGACGCCCTTGTCACGCCCAATAGGCGCGTGCCGTCCGGCCAGCTGTGGGCCGGCTCGCCGGCCAAGTTCATGCGCGACCTGCGGCCTGCCGAGTTGGCGGAAATCGAGGAATCGGCCCGCCATTACGCCGAGCTTGCACAGGCCTACCGCCGTTAACGTGCGCCGGTCGCCGGTGGTGTAAAGTCGTTCAATGTCCTTGCGTCCCGCTTGACGGCCGTGTGCGCGGTTGCATGCACGCTGCTCGCGCCGCCGCTCGTGCCCGCCTCGGCCCAGGCCTATCAGAACTACCTGGAGGTGCGCGGCGAGCGCCTCGCCAACCAGAGCACGCTGGTCCAGAACTTCCGCGCCATGGCGTACGGCGGCCAGGTGGCGCGCTGGCGCACCGGTGTCCGCGTGTTCCTGGTCGGCGATACCGCCCCCGAGCATCGCGAGCGGGTGCGCGCCTTCCTCGGCGAGCTCGCGACGCTCACCAACCTCGCATTCTCGCTGGTGGACGAAGAGTCGCGGACCAACCTGCGCATCTACTTCTCCGCCCGCGACTGGTTCAACAGCCAGGCGGCGCGAGCGTTCGCGCGGCCGCAAACCGTGCTGTGCTTCACCAACATGCGCGCTCAGGCCGGCGCCATCCAGCAGGCGTTCGTCGTCATTCCCGAAGACCTCCAGCCGCGCGCCTCCCGCGCCTGCCTCGCGCACGAAATGATGCATGCCATCGGCTTCGGCGGGCATCCGCCGCAGGAGTTCGACTCGGCGCTGCGGAATGGCATTGCTGCCGACCGTCTCACCACCAACGATCGCATCCTGATTCGCGCCCGCTACGACGAGCGCCTGTGGGCGGCTGCCAACGCCGGAGACGCGGTCGGGGTCGCCACCACCGTCATCGGCGAGCTGCTGGGCCGGGTGCAGGACGCGGCCGACGTGTTCGAAGCGCTCGCCTACGAGGGCGGCGAGCCGATCTCCAAGTACTTCGGCGGACTCTTCTAGCCGGCGGCGCGGCGCTCGATCACGCCGCCGAGGCGGCGCAGCCGCTCGGCGTGGGTTTCGAGCGCGATGCGATGCTCGTCGGAGAGATACTTCGCGCGCAGCTCGGGATGCAGCATGGTGGGCGGAGCGCGGAACGTGACTGCGTCCACCTTGGCGCGCTCAGCGATGACGCGCTGGCTGCGGTCTTCCCACTCGGCGATGCCGCGTAGGAAGGAGGGCAGGCTGGCGATGTCGGTCATCGACACCCCAAGCTCGCGCAGGGTCACGCCTTCCTCGTGCAGCTCGGCGAGCCGTTTGAGCCACGGCCGCCCGCGCCGCCACCGCAACAGCCGGAGCGCGAACCAGAGGATGCCCGCTCCCAGGGAGAACGCCAGCAAGACCGGGAACGCGCTCCAGCTGTAGAACCAAGCCTCGAAGGCAGAAGCGGCGGCCGCCAAGGCCTGCATGCCGGCGGTCTCGCCCGCCACCACGAACGCCAGCCACCCGAGGACTGCGATGACCGCAACCGTCCTGACCAGCAACCTTCGCAAGGAGCCCCCGTGTCGCCACCGCGCGGCGCCATGCACCGCCGGCAGCGCTCTCTGCCCCCAAACCGGGCCTCACCTAGTATCCGCTGCAGGTTGCCGCGCCAACTAGCTCTATCTATGGTATGGGGTCCGCCCAAGCTCGCTTCCGGCGGTGGGGATACGTCGGCCGGGTTCTGTTTCGTCTGGGTCCGGTGGTGGGGAGCAGCGGTATGAATCAGCAGGTTGTCTTGCGCGGGATCGTCCTTCTCGCTGGTGCCGTCGGGTTGAGCGCTTGCTCTTCGATGCCACAGTGGGCGCGGCCCTCCAACATGATGGACCGCATCTTCGGCGAGGACGACGCTCCCAACACCTTCCCGCAAGTCGCCAACGTCCCGAGGCAGGCCCCGGCCACAACGCCGGCGCCCCAGCGTGGAGCCGCCACTGCGGGGCTTCCTGCCGACCGGGCCAACGCCCAGTATACCAACGAACAGCTGCGCCAAGGTGGCCTCGCCGGGGATGTGACGCCGGCGCCCGCTGCCGCTCCGGCTTTGGGCGTCACCGCGGCGCCGGCGCCCACGCCCGCCCCC